>CAZYSF010000051.1:0-2852 GCA_964649635.1 uncultured Anaerolineales bacterium
AGCCGGTTCACCAGGGATCCGCGCAGCCACTCCTGCCAGACCGGGCGGAGGGATTTTCCGACGAGGATGCGCGTGATGTTGTGGCGGCGGGCGTAGTGGAGAAGGACTTCCTGCAGGGGAGAACCGGTCAGGGTGACCGTCTTGGCGCCCAGCTCCTCCGCGCGCGTCAACGCGCGGGCGATTTGTTCCTGTTCCGGGGTGGAAAGGCGGGCATGATCGGGCGTTTCCACATACACCGCCCGCCATTCGCATTGCCATTCGTCCGCCAGGCGCCGGGCGGAGCGGATCAACCGGTCGCCGAGCGCCCCCGGGCTGATGCACACCATCAGCCGTTCGCCCGCGGCCCAGGGGCCGGGGATCTCGCGCGCGTGCATGTACGCCCGCATCTGATCGTCCACGCGTTTCGCGGCGCGGCGCAGGGTGATCTCGCGCAGCGCCGTCAGGTTGCCGCGGCGGAAAAAGTTCCCGATCGCGCGCGCCGCCTGGTCGGGGACGTACACTTTCCCCTCCTTCAACCGGATCAGCAACTCCTCGGGCGGCAGGTCGACCACCTCGATGTCATCCGCCTGGTCGAATACCCGGTCCGGGACGGTTTCCCGGACAATCACGCCCGTTACCTGGGCGACCACGTCGTTCAGGCTTTCGATGTGCTGGACGTTGAGGGTGGTGAAGACGTCGATCCCGGCGTCCCGGATTTCCTCGACGTCGAGATAGCGCTTGGGGTGGCGCGAGCCGGGCGCGTTGGTGTGCGCGAATTCATCCACCAGCACCAGCGCCGGACGCCGCGCCAGGATCGCGTCCACGTCCATCTCGGGGAGCCGGATTCCGTGGTATTCCGTTTCGCTGCGCGGAAGGATTTCCAGGCCGGCCAGCAGGAGCTCGGTTTCCGCGCGCCCGTGGGTTTCGATGTATCCGGCCACGACGTCCACCCCCTGTGATTTCCGGTGCCGTGCGGCTTCCAGCATCGCATAGGTCTTGCCCACACCGGCCGCGTACCCGAGGAAGATCTTCAAACTGCCGCGGCGGCGCACCTTCTCCTCCGCTTTAAGTTGTGCCAGCAGAAAGTCGGGATCGGGCCGCGTGTCCATTTCGGGCGCCATGCTCCTTATTGTATGCCATCCAGCGCGAGGTTCAAAAGCAGGACATTCACCCGTGGTTCACCGAATATTCCAAACTGCCGCTGTTCGGTATATCGGGCGACAAGGTCGAGGACGGCGCTTTCCGCAAGCCCGCGCAGGCGCGCCACCCGGGGCACTTGGTAAAGGGCTGCGGCCAGGCTGATGTGAGGATCCAGGCCGCTGCCCGATGCCGTGACCAGATCCACCGGAATGGGCAGGGTATTGCCGGGATCGGCGGCCTGCAGGGCGGTGATGCGGGCTTGCACCATATCGGCCAGGGCGGGGTTCGACGGCCCCAGGTTGGATCCGGAGGAAGCCGCGGCGTTGTAAGGGAAGCCGGCGGTTGCCGACAGCCGGCCCCAAAAGTATTTGGGATTGTCGAATGATTGGCCGATCAGCTCGGAGCCGAGCACGTTTCCGTCCCGGACGATCAGGCTTCCGTTCGCCTGACGGGGGAACAGGAGTTGGGCCAGGCCGGTGACCGCCAGCGGGTACAGGACGCCGGTTATCAGGGTCAGAAGGAGCAGGGCTGTGACGGCCGGTCGTATGAGATTGCGCATGGATTTTTCCTCAAGGGCATTGAAAAAAGCTGTCATGCTGAGCGACGCCGCTCAGGGTGACGCAATCCGCGGATCCTTTCATTTGTCATTGCGAGCGACCGGAGGGAGCGCGGCAATCTCCCCATTCGGAAAAAGGAGGAGATTGCTTCGTCGCTTCGCTCCTCGCAATGACACCCTAATTCGTCCGACGGTTCGTCACTACAGCCTTTGGTGTTTCCTTCGTATCCGGCAATCGGAGGCGTTCGACGGCTTGGGCGGTTTGCAGTGCGAAATTCCGCATCAGGCGGCTGTCTTCCGCCGGCAGATCGGCGTAATCCGAGCTCCAAATTTGGATCTCGCCGGCGAATCCCCGGGCATTCTCGATCGGAATGATCCTGTCGGGTTTGCCGGACACGACCGCTTCCTTCGGTTCCTCGACAATGATGCTTGGGGAGCGGCCGTCCGGCCGGACGCTCACTTTCACCAAAACAGCCTGGAACAGCTGGCGGACCTGCTGTGCAACCGTGCGGGCGACCGCTTCCGGGGTGCGTTTGCCCGCCAGCGCCGAACTCAACTCGTACATGAATACGGCTTCGCGGGCTTTAATCAGGCTGGCTTGGATGCTTTCCACCACCACCACCGCCACACCCAGAAAAATCGCCAGGACCAGCCAGCCTTCCAGGCTGCCGACGGCGAAGGTGTTGAAGGGCGGGATGAAGAGGAAGTCGAAGAACATGGCCGCTGCGAGGGCGGCCCCCAACCCGGTCCCCAATCCCCAGCGGACGGCGCACCAGGATACCGGTACCAGGTACAGCAGGGCGATCACCGCTTCGCCGAGTATCTGCCTGCCGATCAGCGCCATGGGAATGGTGGTCAGTCCGACGGCAAGAAGGGCGTACAAACTGTGGATCAGCACTCTCGTTGCCAACGATTGCCGGTTTATCTGCATGGTGGACCTCCTTCGGTCGATCATTTCTTCTCGGATGTCGGGCTCTGTCATTGCGAGCGACCCCTTCGCTGCGCTCAGGGCAGGCTCCGGGAGCGAAGCAATCTTCTTCTATTCGCCGAAAACCGGCGATTGCTTCGCCTGCCCCGGTTGGGGTAGGCCGGGGTCGCTTCGCTCCCCCCGCTTCGCAATCAAAACTGCTCATGGAGCAAAGGCGAGCAGTCTTGCTCCGCGGGGGCAGGCTCGCAA
>CAZYSF010000052.1:0-9537 GCA_964649635.1 uncultured Anaerolineales bacterium
CCGTTGATCGTGCATCTGGCGTCCTTCGCGGACGCGCAAACGGTGGCGGTGGATATTCCTGCCGTGGCGGAGGTGCTCGGCCGCCGGTTCTGGCCCGGCCCGCTGACGCTGCTCCTGCCGCGGAGCCCCTCGCTTCCGCCGGAGGTATCCGCCGGATTGGATACGGTGGCCGTGCGCGTACCCTCGCATCCGGTCGCCCAGGCGCTGCTTCAGGCGGCGGGCCTGCCCATCGCGGCTCCTTCCGCCAACCTGTTCGGACACGCCAGCCCGACCCTGGCCCGTCATGTGATCGACGATTTGGGCGGCCGGGTCGATCTGATCCTCGACGCGGGACCCACCGACTGGGGGGTGGAATCCACTATCCTGGATCCGCTCCAATCGCCTCCGGTTCTGCTTCGCCCGGGCGGGATATCCCTCGCGGAACTCGAATCGGTTCTCGGACCGGTGCGGATTGCCGCGCCCGGGGAACGCGTCAGCGCCTCCCCGGGAAGACAGCCGCGCCACTACGCCCCCTATGCGCGTTTGATCCTTTGCCCCGGCGAGACTCCGGTGGAGATTGCCGAGTCGGTCCGGTCAATCGCCCGCCGGGAGCGCAAGGAAAATCACCGGATCGGATTGCTGGTGGCATCGGAAGTTGCTTCCCGGATCGAACCATCGGATACTCCGATCGTCCTGCGCGACCTGGGGTCCATCGGCGATTTGCGCATGATTTCCAGGCGGCTGTTCGCGTGCCTGCGCGAGCTCGAATCGGAAGGCGTGGATATCATCCTCGCCCACCGCATGCCGGGCGAGGGCCTCGGTGCGGCCCTCAACGACCGCCTGGCCCGGGCCGCGGAGGAGGACAAGTAACCTTAATATTTATTGGACAGGATTTACAGGATTTCTCAGGATTTTAAGCAGGTAATAATTATCCTTTGCGACCTTTGCGGTTTTGCGGTAAAAGGGTTTTCCTGGAAGACGCTTGCATTTGACCTCTTCCGCGAACAGCGGTAGCATCCCGATATGGCAACCATCCTGTGTTTAAACTACCCTCCCGCATTGGTAAGCCGGCCGGTGGTGGCGAGCCTGGTATCCAACTTCCAGCTGGAAGTCAACATCCTGCGCGCCCAGGTGACGCGCGAGGAAGGCTGGCTGGTCGTTTCGATCAGCGGCGATTCCCGGAAAATATCAGAGGCCGTGGAATGGCTGGTCAAAGAGGGGATCGAGGTCACCGAAAATCCGGAGATGGACGCCTGCGCCTGAGCCATGCGGAGATTAATCCTCAACGCGGATGACTATGGCCTGACCCGCGGGGTCAGCCAGGGAATTCGCTACGCGTTTGCCTGCGGGGCGATCACCTCGACCACCGCCATGCTGAACATGCCGGGATGCGCGGCGGATATCGAAATCGCGAGGCGCGACTCCCCTTACCTGCCGATCGGCGTCCACCTTACGCTCACGGCCGGCCGGCCGATTTCGCCGGCGGAGAAAATTCCGTCGCTGGTGGATGGAGAGGGCCGCTTCCTTTCAAGGGACGCCTTCCTGGCGAAGCTGAACGGCATCCGGCCGGAGGAGGCCGGGCTGGAATTCCGCGCCCAGATCGAGGCGCTGCGGACGATGAGGGTCCGTCCGGACCACCTCGACAGCCATCATTTTGTTTCGTACCTTTCACCCGCCCTGCTTGGGCAGATGCTGCAGCTGGCGAAAGAGTATACGCTTCCCGTCCGGCCTCTCGCCGCGGACGACGCCGAGATGGGGAAGCTTTTCCCCGGCCTGAGCAATTCGGTCGCGGCGTTTCTGAAAACCGGCGCGCGGGCGGAGATCCTGCGCGCATCCATCCCGACCGCCGACCGCCTGTACCTGACCTTCTACGACAAAACCGCGACCCAAAAACATTTATCCTGGATCCTCGGGGGTCTGCCGGATGGAATCAGCGAGATCATGTGCCATCCGGGGATGTCCGACGGCGATTTGCGGGCCGTCAGCGATTACGCCGAAGAGCGCGGGTATGAATTGAACGTCCTGACCGAATCCGGGTTGCCGGGAATTCTGAAGCAGCTCGAAATCCACCTCGTTCCTTACGGCCGCTTGAATGCCTGACGCCCCTCAACCTCCAATCGACCCGGTGCCGGAAATCGATCCCGAATTCGGCGCCGCCGGATTTCCCGGGGAAAAACCCCCGGCGACCGTACGCCTGGTGTCCGCTTTATTGCGGTTCGCCTTTCACCTGCTCTACCATCCGCTGGCGTTCACGTACGACCTGGTGGCCTGGATCGTCTCCGCCGGGGAGTGGGCGGATTGGAGGCGCTGCGTCATTCCCTTTCTGCCGCCCGGCCGGGTGCTTGAGATCGCGCACGGGACCGGCACCCTGTCGCTGGATATGGCCGAGCGCGGGCACGCCGTGACCGGGTTCGACCTCTCCCGCGCGATGGGCAAAATCGCGCGCGGAAAAATCCGGCGCCGCCGGAAAACCGGCGCCCCATCCGGATCCGCCGATGAACCCGCGCTGGTTCAGGCGGATGTCAACCGGCTTCCGTTTCAGGCAGGTTCCTTTGCGGCGGCGACCGCCACCTTTCCGGCGGATTTCATTTTCCAACGGTCGACATTCCGGGAAGTCCATCGCATGTTGGAATCCGGCGGCTTATGGATCATGGTCCCGACGGCGTTCCCGGAATGGTTCGCAAAGCGGTGGCTGCCCGATGAAGAACCGCTAACCTCAAGCATGGTCTGGTGTTCCACCAGCAGGAAAATGGAAGATTGCGGTTTCCGCGTGGGGATGGAGATCGTCCGCCGCCCGCGCAGCCGGGTGCTGCTCATCCTGGCGGAGAAACTGGATGATTCCACGAAGAACACGAAGTAATAACCTGAAGGACACGAAGGTTTTTTTATTGCCATTGCCAATAAACTCCCCCTCCGAGTGATAATCTCTTAGTATCCATAGCCTATCAGCAAGCTGTTGAAAAACGATCAGGGTGTCATTGCGAGGAGCGGAGCGACGAAGCAATCTCCTTCTTTTCCCGATGGGGAGATTGCTTCGCTCCCGGAGCTATTCCTGAGGGTATGCGAAGGGGTCGCTCGCAATGACACCCGTTAATTCCTTTTTCAACACCCTGGTAGAACTAATACCATTTAATCCTTCGTGTGATTCGGATCTTCTTCGTGTACCCTGGCCCCGCCCGGCGGAGCCGGGGCAGGACTTCGTGGATTTAACAAAAGCCTCCCTACGGGTCGGAGGAACCCGCAGGGAGGCCGAGAGGATTTTGTAGAGGATCGGTCGCCGCTAAGAGCGGTTGTTCTTCAGCCGCAGGAACGCCGGGAGTTCACGGTCGTCTTCCCCGTCGGTCATCCCGGAGTACGCCGGCACGCCCGGCCGGACCGAGACTTCCATCGGAATCGCCGCATTGATCCGCCGCGGTGAAATCGGGATGCCCGCCTGGGAATTCGAGCTCGGCAGGGTCATCTGCGACGCCTTCAGTGGCGCCGGCCGCGCGAGGATCCGATCCAGCTTGCGGGTCACGGCCGGCTTCTCGAAGCCGGTCGCAATCACGGTGATCCGCATCTCGTCCGTCAGGCTCGGGTCGATCACCGCGCCGAAGATCAGGTTGACGTCCGGGTGCGCGGTTTCCTTGATGATCGCCGCCGCTTCGCTGACTTCGAGCAGGCTCAGGTTGTTGCCGGCGGTAACGTTGAAGATCACGCCGCGCGCGCCGTCGATGGTGATGTCGAGCAGCTGGCTGAAGATCGCCTGTTCGGCCGCCTTGCGGGCCCGGTCCTCGCCCGAAGCGCGCCCGACCGCCATCAGCGCCGCGCCGCCTTCCTGCATGACCGCGCGCACGTCCGCGAAATCGACGTTGATCAGGCCGGGAACGGTGATCAGTTCCGAAATTCCCTGCACGCCCTGGCGCAGAACATCGTCCGCGGTGCGGAAGGAATCCTGCAAAGTGGCGCGTTTGTCGGTCAACTGCAGCAACCGGTCATTGGGGATCACGATCAGCGTGTTGACCTGCTCCTTGAGGCGGGCGATGCCTTCATCGGCCGTATGCGAGCGGCGGTTGCCTTCGAAGGTGAAGGGCTTGGTGACCACGCCGATCGCAAGCGTTCCGGCCTCCTTGGCAATCTGCGCCACGATCGGCGCCGCTCCGGTGCCCGTCCCGCCGCCCATGCCGCAGGTGATGAACACCATATCCGCGCCCTTGAGCGTGTCGTAAAGCTCCTCGGCGGATTCTTCCGCTGCCTTCTGCCCCATTTTCGGATCGCCGCCCGCCCCCAGCCCCTTGGTGAGCTTTTCGCCGATCCGCACGCGGGTGGGCGCATTCGAAAGCAGCAACGCCTGGGCGTCGGTATTAATCGCCACAAATTCGATCCCCTGCATGTTTTCGGCGATCATCCGGTTGACGGCATTCTGCCCGCCGCCGCCTACGCCAACCACCTTGATTCGAGCAAACGCCTCCGATTTCTGTACTGACGACATGGATCCTCCTCTCAGAATGTTGTTTCGCTTTTTATCCGGCCCGGGGCAAGTTGCTCTCCGTGCCCTCGGACCTCCGCGCGGCTCCTCCGCCGGCGCGGATGTGTTCTAGGGTGCCATTCCCTTCAGGATCGTCTTGATGAAATCCTGAACCTTCTTGCCGACGTCCGTGCCTTCGCGCGTGCGGGTTTTGTGCGCCGGCCGCGCCGACGCCATACCCTGGACTTCCTTCTGGAGCCAGATCAGCAGGCCCACGCTGGTGGCATAGGCCGGACTGTTCAATTGATCCACCAAACCCTTAAGTTCTCCCGGGTTGGCGACTCTCACCGGCAGGCCGAGGGTCTGGCTGGCCAGCGGCCGGACACCGGGCAGCAGGCTCGCCCCGCCCGTCAACACGACCCCCGCCGGAAGGTAATTCATCATCCCCACCCGTTCGATCTCCTGCGCGACCATGGAGAAAATTTCCTCCATCCTGGGCTGGATGATCGAGACGAGATCGGAGCGCAGCACCTGGGCCGGCGCTTCCTCGCCGAACAGGCGGACCATGAAGCTCTCGCCGGGAGTGATCTCCGAGGCGAGCGTGTGGCCATGGGCCAGCTTGATGGATTCGGCCACCTCGGCCGGCATGCGCAATCCATGAGCGATGTCCGCGGTGACGTGATTCCCGCCCACCGGCAGCACCGCGGTGTGGCTGACCGTCCCCTCGTGATAGATCGCCAGGTCGGTGGTGCCCCCGCCGATGTCGACCACGCCCACTCCCAAATCGCGTTCCGTCTCGCGCAGCACGGCTTCGGCCGACGCGATCGGGTTAAGGACAAACCCTTCCACTTCCACACCGCAAATCTGGACGCACTGGGCAAGGTTGCGCAATGCGGTCGAAGAGGCGGTGATGATGTGCGTTTCCATTTCGAGGCGGAAGCCGTGCATGCCGACCGGATTGCGGATGCCCTCCTGGCCGTCGACGACGAATCCCCGCGGGAGCACATGCACGATCTGCCGGTCGTACGGGACCGCGATCGCGCGCGCGGCTTCGCTCGCCCGGGCCACATCCTCCGCCGCGATGATCTCCCCCGCAACCCCCACCACGCCGCGGCTGTTGATCGAGGAGACCTGCGCCCCGGCCAGGCTGACCACCGCCGAGGCGATCTCGTAGCCCGCCGTGCGCTGGGCTTTATCGACCGAGGCGGCGATGGCGCGCGCGGCTTCCTCGACATTGACCACCACGCCGCGCTTCATGCCGCGCGAAGGTTCGATCCCCACACCGATGATCTGCAGCGAGCCGTCTTCCAGCTCCTGCGCGACCAGCGTGCAGATTTTCGTGGTGCCCACATCTATTCCGGTGTACAGATTCGCATTCATCCGATCCGCATCCTTGCCGCGGCGCTAGCGCCGGTAAAAAGGCTGCCGCAGGTTTTCAACGCTTACCATTCCCGGCTGGATCCCCCGGCCGGACAGGGAATCCATCAGGCGGCGGTACACGTCCAGCTTCTGATTGATCGATCCGGAATTTCCAAAATAAACCATCCAGCCGCCCGGATCCATCATCCCCAGCCCGTGCCCGGCATCGTAAATCAGTCGGGTGCCGGAGGGCAGCGCCACCGTCAGTTCCAGCGCATGCACGACGACCGCCGGATCAATATCCGCCTCGCCGTCGAAGGCGATCGGGAGCCCCGTCTCCCGGACTTCCAGCCGGACCAGATCCGTGCGGTCCGCCAGCGCCGGGAAGAACACGCCCTCGGCGTCGACCCAATAGGAGGAAGCCTCCTGGACCCACAACAGGATCGGTTCGCGTTCCCGGATGGTCACCGTCACCGCGCCGTTGAAATCCACGGCAACCGACGCGCTGCGCACCGCCGGAATCTTGCGAAGGATCTCCCCCTCGACGAAAGCGGGCGAAATCAGGAACAGGTTGGCGCCCGGCAAATTCGACGCGGTCAGGATGCTGTCGGCGCTCAGGTGCTGCAACCCGAGCACCATCGGCGCCTCGGCCCGGAACATCGGCGCGGTGAGCAGGAAGAGCAATCCCGCGCAGGCCAATCCCGAAAGAATCGTGGCCAGGCCGCGCGGGGAGAATGAGAGCGTCAGCACCGGCAGCTGCACTTCCACCCCGGGATCCGCCAGGGGGATGTTGTACATGCGCTGGACGCGCGCAGCGCCGTTCCGCGGGCGGATTTCCCATACCGGCTGAGGCGCGGCGGGGCGTGCCGCAGCCGCACGGGAATTCCAATTCAAGCTCCGCGGCGCCGGTTTTTCGCGCTTCCGGCGCAGCTGCTGGGCTCGCGTATTTTTTTCCTGCTTCCGAATTCCGATCGCCATGGTTCCCTTATGGTGGTCGAGTAGCGGTCTTTGCGTATCGAGACCACTATTGATCCGGCTTGGTCTCGATACGCCCGCTGAAACCGCGGGCTACTCGACCGACTTTGTCAGCACCTAATTCTTCCTGAAGCTCCGTTCGCTCTTCGTCCGTTCCGCGTGCCGTTCGAGCGCCAGATCGATCAGCCGGTCCAGCAGCGCGGGATACGCCAATCCGGTTTTCTCCCACAGCTTCGGGTACATGCTGATGGTGGTGAATCCCGGCATCGTGTTCAATTCGTTGATGTACAGCGCGCCGGTTTTGCGGTCCATCAGGAAATCCGCCCGCGAAAGCCCGGCGCCGTCGATCGCGCGGTAGGCCTCGACCGCCATGCGCTGCACCTCGCGGATCTTTTCCTCCGGAAGCGGCGCCGGGATCAGGAGCTGCGAGGTCCCGTCGACGTATTTCGATTCGTAGGAATAGAATTCGCGGCTCGGGATCACCTCGCCCGGGATGGAGGCTTGCGGCTGCTCGTTGCCGAGCACGCTGACCTCGATCTCGCGCGCGTCGATCCCGCGTTCGATCAGCACGCGCCGGTCGTAGCGCGCGGCTTCGGCCAGCCCCTCGACCAGATCAGAGCGGCTGGCGCAGCGCGAGATTCCGACCGACGACCCGAGGTTGGCCGGCTTGGTGAAGAACGGATACGGAGACGTTTCTTCCGCCCGCCGCAGCACGCCGTCGAGGTCGTGGGCGATCTCGCCGCGGGTGCAGAGCACGTACTCCAGCATCGGTATGCCGTGCGCCCGCATCAACTGCTTGAAGAGCGCCTTGTCCATCGCCACCGAGGAAGCCAGCACGCCCGCGCCGACATAAGGGACTTCGGCCATCTCGAGCAGCCCCTGCAGCGTGCCATCCTCGCCAAACGTCCCGTGCAGCACCGGGAACATCACATCCACCTCGCGGCACAGCCGCAGGTGAAGCTCCTCTTCGTTGCCGTCTGGCTTGATCTCATAAATGCGCGCCGGCCCCGGTTCCGCCAGAATCGCCGCGCGCGGCGTTTTTCCGCCGCGGGTCTTGAGCGTTTGCATCACGCCCTCGCCCGCGATCCATTTGCCTTCCGGCGTGATCCCGATCTCAGTCACGTCGTAGCGCGAGCGGTCGAGCGCCCCGAGGACCGATTGAGCCGACATCAGGGAGACTTCGTGCTCCCCGGAGCGGCCGCCGTAGATTACGCCGATCCGCAGTTTAGCCATGGTTCCCTCGCAGCGCTGCAGGCCAGTCGCCGGCCATTACGATCTCCGGCTCGAGCTCGACCCCGAATTTCTGGCGGACCGTCGCGCGGGCCAGGTCCATCAGCGCGCGGATATCCTCGGCCCGGGCGCCGCCCAGGTTGACGAAGAAGTTCGCATGCTGCTGGGTAATCTCCACGTTGCCCATCCGGTACCCTTTCAGTCCCGCCGCCTCGATCAGCCTTCCGGCGAAATCCCCGGGCGGATTCTTGAACATCGATCCCAGCGATGAACCCGAAGGCTGGGTCGCCCGCCGCCGGGCCAGGAGCTCGCCGACTTTGGCGACGGCTTGCGAGGGATCGCAGCGGGTGAGCGCAAATTCGGCCGAAAGTACAACCGTCTGCCCGGGCTGTTTGCGGATCATGCTGGAGCGGTACGAAAAATCCAGCTTTCCGGGCTCCACCATCCGCCGGTCCGCCGAAATACCCGTCTTTTCAGGCGATTCCATACGTTGCAAGATTTCTACCATCCGCAGCGTTCCGGCCGTATCACCCCCGAATGCCCCGGCATTGCCCACCACCGCCCCGCCGACGGTGCCCGGGACTGTAGCCGCCCACTCCAGCCCGCTCCACCCGAGTTGCGCCGCCTGGCGCGCGAGCGCGCCGATCGAGGCCCCGGATTCGGCCCACACCACCGCCGTGTCCTTGGAGCCGTCTTTCCCCGGCCGGAATTCGAACCGCTTAGCCCGGTTGTAGATCACCAGGTCGCGGCAGCCGGCATCCGAGATCAGAGTGTTCGATCCGCTTCCGAGCACGAAGAACGGAAGCTCCTCCTGCCACAGCCAGGCCGCCGCCTGCGCCAGTTCATCGGCGCTCTGCACTTCCAGCAGCGCGTCGGCGAGCCCGCCGACCTTGGCCGTCGTCAGGCGGCCGAGCGGCACTTCCTCCTGCATCCGGTTCCCGAACTGCCGGCGCAATTTCTCCAGCGGCAGGATCGGGGCGCGGATGGCGGTGCCGCGCTCGGAATCCAGTATCCGCATCCGGCGCAACACTTCCTCGCCCACCCGGTTGGCGTCCCCCGCGCTGAGCATGACCAGCACGTCGCCGCAGCGCAATTCGCGGGTCAGGTACGGGACCGCCTCCATCAAACCGGGAATATAGACCGCCTCTGTGTTGGTCATGGCGCGTACCACCTCCTCGATCGGGAACGCGGCGTCCATCGGCTCGCGCGCCCGATACACGGGAAGCACGACCACCTTTGTGGCTTCCCCAAAGGCCTGCACGAACTCCTTCTCCAACACCCTCGTCCGGGAATAGGTATGCGGCTGCCACACCGCCCAAATCCGGCTCTCCGGGTAACGCTGGCGCGCCGCGGAAAGAGTCGCCCGGATCTCGCTGGGATGATGGGCGTAATCGTCGACCACCGTGATCCCGCAGGCTTCGCCCATGATCTCGAAGCGCCGTTCGGCTCCGTGGTACTGGGCGAGAAATTTCGCGGCGTGCGAGAACGGAATGCCGCACAGGTCCGCCGCGCACAGGGCGGCCAGCGAATTGCAGACATTGTGCATT
>CAZYSF010000053.1:0-4790 GCA_964649635.1 uncultured Anaerolineales bacterium
CCCCCGGGGCCGGATCTCCGATTACCGGGCGTGGAGCGATGCCCGCGAAGCGCGCCTGCCCTGGCTGGGGCGGGGATGGGATCACTGGCATATCCCGGTGCGCGGCGCGGAAATGGTGGAGATGGCTCCGCCGCTCACCGCCGACGGCACCATCAATCCGGTTTACCGCGGGGCGCAATGCTATCGGTATCCGCCGTTGTTTCTGGCGCATATCCGCAACGGGCGGCTGTTGGGGAGTGACGGCGTTGTGCTGACGTCCGACGGCCTGGTGCTGGAAGAATCCACGTTCGCCTGGGAAGCACCGCCCGCCGAATGGCCGGTGTTCTCGCGGCTGCGGGTTCCGGAGATCGCGCAGAAGCCGGGGGCGATGCTGACCCTGCTTTCGCCCGTATCGGCGAAACCGAATTACTTTCATTGGTGGGTCGATACGCTTCCGCGGCTGGCCGTCGCCGAGGCGGCGGGGATCCGCCATTTCCAAGTGATCGTTCCGGAAAAAATGGAAGGCTGGCAGCGGGAATCGCTCGAACGCCTCGGGTATCCATCCGACCGGTGGGTGACGTTCGGCGACGAACACTGGCAGGTCGAAAGCCTGTTGTTCCCGTCTTTCCTCGGATACTCCGGCATGGTCCGCCCATGGGCGGTGGATTGGCTGCGCCGTAAAATCGGCCTGCCGAAATCCGCCAGCCCCAAACGGCGGTTCTACCTGACGCGCGCCAAAGCCGGAAACCGCCGGGTCGCGAATGAAGCGGAATTGGTGCCGACCCTGAAATCATTTAAATTCGAGATGGTGGAGACGCAGGGGATGACGCTGATGGAACAGGTGAAACTGTTTTCCAGCGCGGAGTGCGTCGTCTCGATCCACGGGGCCGGGCTTGCCAATCTGCTTTTCGCCCCGCCCAAGACGCGCGTGGTCGAGTTCATGTCCCCGCATCCGGCATACACCAACACCTGCTACTACTCGTTGTGTTCGGCGATCGGGCACCGCTATGCCGTGATCTTCGGCAGCCATCCCGGCCCGGTGGCGGCCGGTGCGGCCCCGCGCCGCTGGCTCGATGACCTGAATGTCCCTCCCGATGTGTTGGAAGAAACACTTTCCATGCTGCTGGGGCGGTGACCCCGCGGTTTGGAGCAGGCTTGCCTTCAATGCGCGGACTTGGCCGCACGCTGGAATTGCATTTTAAGACCCTGCTGCTCGCACCGGTGCCGCTGCGGGATCCGTTTGTCATGGTGACCGGCGCCGACCGGACCCATTTCAAGAGCTTGTGCAACCTGCTCGGCAGCGTTGCGAAATGGGAGCCGGAAATGCGCTGCATCGTTTACGATCTCGGGCTGGAGCCGGATCAGCGCTCGGAACTCGCCGCCGCATTCCCATCCCGCGAAGTGCGGCGCTTTGACTATTCGCGCTACCCGGCGTTTTTCGACATCCGCGTCAATGCCGGGGAGTATGCCTGGAAGCCGGTGATTTTTTCAGAGGTGTTCGAGGAATGCCGGGGCAGCGTCGGGTGGTTCGATGCGGGCAATGTGCTGTATGAACCGCTCTACCGGATGCGCAAGGTCGTCGACGCGCTGGGTTTTTATTCGCCGCTGGCGAAGGGCACGATCGCGGAATGGACCCACCCGGCAACCCTGGCCTGCCTCAACGCCGGTGGGCCGATCGCGCGCAGCCGGAACCTGGCCGGGTATTGCGTGGCGGCGAATTACCGCTCGCCGAAAGCGAGGCGATTCGCCCAGCGCTGGAGGGAGTGCGCGCTGACAAAGGATTGCATCGCCCCGGCGGGATCGAACCGCGGCAATCACCGGCAGGATATGTCGGTGTTATCGATCCTCGCCCGCCAGATCGGTTTGCCGCTTTACCTTTCAAGGTTCCGGCTGGGGTTTGATTGCCAGCAGGATGTTGATTGACCGGCGCGGAATGAGGCTTTGCATGCAGGCAGATCCGGGAAAAAAAGAGCCATGAAATTCACCATCGTGACCCCGTCTTACAATCAAGCCCGGTTTCTGGATGCCTCCATCCGCTCCGTTCTCGATCAGGCGTATCCGGATCTCGAGTATTTCGTGATGGACGGCGGATCCACCGACGGCAGCCCGGATATCATCCGCGGGTATGCGGACCGGCTGGCCGGATGGCGCAGCCATCCCGATCGCGGCCACATGGATGCCGTACAGGAAGGGTTCGCCCGCTCCACCGGCGAGATTATGGGCTGGCTGAACTCCGATGACATGCTCACGCCGTGGGCGCTGCGCGTCGTGGCGGAAGCATTCCGCCTGTTCCCGGGTGTGCAATGGATCACCAGCATGTACCCGATGGTGATGAACGAAGACGGGCTGGTGGCCGGGGCGCGGCGGTCCGAAGGCTTCCAGGCCGGGGCGTTCTACCGCGGACGAAATGCCCCGTTCAATCCCTGGTTTTATTCCAGCATGATCCAGCAGGAATCCACCTTCTGGCGGCGCGGATTGTGGGAGAAGGCGGGCGCCACGGTGGATACGACCCTGCGGCTGGCCGGTGATTTCGAATTATGGTCGCGGTTTTTCGAACATGCGGAGCTTTATACGCTCGCGGTCCCGTTGGGAATTTTCCGTTTCCAGCGGGAATCTTTCACCGCCCTGGAGTTTGAAGGATATATGGAAACCTGCCGCCGGGTGCTGGCCAAGTTTTCCCGCCGCCCGCCCTCGAGGCTGGAATTGCTTGCGCGCCGCATCGCGCGCGAGCTGCCGGACCGCTGGCAGCCCCTTACCGGGCTGGCCAACCCGGTCGCGCACATCGTCCGGTCGGCCGGTGATACGCCCTTTGAGATCCGAAAAGCATGGATCGTCTAGCGCGCGGGATCCCTCACCGATGAAAATATCCATCGTCACCCCGTCCTTCAATCAATGCCGGTTCCTCGAGCGGTCGATGCGTTCGGTGCTCGGCCAGGAGGCGGGGGATCTCGAGTACATTGTGATCGACGGCGGATCGACCGACGGCAGCGCCGAGACGATCAAGGCGCACGCCGCACAGCTCGCCTATTGGCGGAGCCGGCCCGACCGCGGCTATGCCGAGGCGCTGAATGAGGGCTTCGGGCGCTCCACCGGCGAGATCATGGGCTGGCTCAACTCCGACGACATGCTCACGCCCTGGGCGCTGCGCGCCGTGGAAAGCGTTTTCCAGGCCCTGCCGGAGGTGGAATGGGTCACCACGCTGTATCCGCTGGTGATGAACGAGGAGGGCGTGGTCATCGCCGCCCGTCAAAGCGAGGGCTATAACGCCGGGGCGTTTTTCCGCGGAAGGAATGTTCCGCTCGCGCCGCGCTTTTACACCTCCGTCATCCAGCAGGAATCCACCTTCTGGCGCAGGTCGCTCTGGGAACGGGCCGGCTCCAGGCTGGATGACAGCCTGCGCATGGCGGGCGATTTCGAACTCTGGGCGCGCTTCTTCAAACACGCCGAGTTATACGCGATCGGCGTACCCCTCGGATGTTTCCGGTTCCAGAAACAATCCTTCACCTCAAGCGCCATGGCCGGCTACCTCGACGAATGCCGGGCTGTCCTGGGCCGGTATGGGTACCGTGCCCCGTCCGGGTTGGAGACCGCCGCGCGGCGGATAGCCCGCCTGCTTCCGCGCCGGATACACCCGCTGACCGGGCTCGCGTACCCGGTCCCGAAGATCCGTCAGGCTGGGCGCGGATCGGAGTGGATTATCTCCCGCGAATGGATTTTATAAAGGTGGTCGAGCAGCGTTTTTGCATATCGAGACCACCGGCTGCACAAAGAACAGAAGGTTATCGAATTTCCAATAATTCTGAATATGGGTCGTTCAACACGGAAATGTGATCCTGATGATAGCTGCGAAACGTAAGCTTCGAATCCTGCAGGTGACCTCCGCGGTCGAAGGCGGCGGCGGCGAGCAGATCTCGCTGCGCCTGCACCGCGCTTTCCGACAGCGCGGGCACCGGTCGATGCTGTTCGCCGGGCGGCTGAAGAATATTTCGGAAGAGGACATCTTCCAAATCCCGGATCGCTGGGACGTATCGCCCTGGGCGCGCGGCGTCCGCGCGGTTTTTCGAAGCGCGCTGGCTCTTACCGGCGGCCGCGGCGCGACCCGCCTGTTCCCATTCTTCGAGGCGCTGGCCTTCCCGCGGGTGGCCTGGGATTTGTGGCGCGGGCATGAGGATTACACCCAGCCGGGTTCGCGCCGATTGCCGGCATTGGCGCCCGAACCGCCGGACATCATTCTCCTCCACAACCTGCACGCGCGCTGGAACCGCCGCGAGGGATTCTTCGATCTGGAATATCTGCCGGAGCTGAGCGGTCATGCGCCGCTGATCCTCTTCCCGCAGGACCCGTGGCTCGCCACCGGCCATTGCGGCCATCCGATCGATTGCCCGCGCTGGCGGGCAGGCTGCGGGCAATGCCCTGACTTGAAAATTTATCCTTCCATCCGGCGGGATGCGACCGCTTGGAATTTCCGGCGCAAACGGAAAATTTTCAACCGCAGCCGGCTGTACCTCGCCGCGCCGTCGCAATGGCTGATGACGATGTTCGAAGATTCGGAAATTCTCCTGGCTGGAAAACGCCTGATCCGCAATAGCGTCGACACCGCGCTGTTTACGCCCGGCGGCCGCCGGGCGGCGCGCCTCGCGCTGGGGCTTGACCCAAGCCGGCGGATCATCATGGTCTCGGGCAACCACCTAAAGATCAATCCATGGAAGGGGTACGGCTGGGTCCTCGAAACGGCCGAGCGCATGAGCCGGATGAAAAGACTCCCAAAGGTGGATTTCCTGTGCGTGGGGGATGAAGGCGCGCCGGCGGTC
>CAZYSF010000054.1:0-4964 GCA_964649635.1 uncultured Anaerolineales bacterium
ATCTGGTAGGCGACCGGGCAAATGCCGCAGATCCGTGCGGTGATGTCCGGCACTTCAAAGAGCGATCGCCCGCGCAGAAAGCCTTCGAAGAATCGCGGGGGTTCGTATATATTCACCTTAATCTCGGTGATCTTCCCGTCTTTCACGCCGATGTACAGGCCCCCTTCGCCTTCCACCCGGGCCAGGGCGGGGACTTCGATCGATCGGATTTCAGTGGTCTTGGACGCGCTCATTTCTTTTTCTCCTCGGCGATGATCTCACCCGCCGCCTTCGCAAATGCAGGTGCAAATCCAGAAACGTGACTCAGCAGACGGGCGGTTTCGCGCGGATCCGTTTCCATTGCCCGCAGGGTCGGGACGAGGGTGTTCAAATCCATTCCCGGCTGAGGGCCGAAGCATCCGTAGCAACCGCGCCCGCACGAGGGGCACAGCGCGCCGCACCCGGAGCGGGTGGCGGGGCCGAGGCAAAGCATGTTCTTGGCTACCATGACGCACACGGTTCCCTTGCGCTTGCACTCGAGGCAAACGGAGTGCTGGGGCAGGTTTGGTTTGCGGTTGTGGAGAAGCGCCGTGATCGCTTCCAGGACTTCCGCGCGGCTGACCGGGCAGCCGTACAGCTCCATATCCACCGGCACAAGCTCGGAAATCGGGGTGGCTTTGGGGAGGTAGTGCAGGTATTCCGGATGCGGATACACCGCGCGGGCATACTCGTCCACGTCGGCGCGATTGCGGAGGGCCTGAATGCCGCCGGCCGTGGCGCAGGCGCCGATCGCGATCAGGAGTTTCGCCTGACCGCGGATCTGCTTGATGAGTTCGGCTTCGTGCGGGGTGCTGACGGATCCCTCGACCAGGACGACGTCATACGGACCGGGCAGCACGCGCCGGCGGGCTTCCAGGAAATTCGCAATTTCCACTTCGGTCGCCAGCGCCAGCAATTCATCCTCCATGTTAAGGATTTGCAGCTGGCATCCGTCGCAGGAGGAAAATTTGAAAACGGCTACGGTGGTTTTGCAGGGGGCTGGCATTAGAATTCCTCCACGTTGAAGTACGGTTCGATTGCGGAGAATGGGAACACCGGGCCGTCTTTGCAGACGAAAAACGGTCCAAGCTGGCAGTGACCGCAGGAACCCTGGCCGCACTTCATGTTCCGTTCCAGCGAGACATAGATCCGTTCGGTCGGGACGCGCCGGGCCAGCGCTTCGAACACCACGAAGCGGATCATGATCTCCGGTCCGCAGGTCATTACCGCGGTCTTGGCCGGATCCAACCGGAAGTGATAGAACAGCATCGACACAACGCCCACCTGGCCTTTCCAGGTGTCGTCCGCGCGATCGACGGTGATCTGCACGTCGATATCGGCCTTGCGCCATTCTTCGAACTGGGTGGTGTACAGCAGGTCCGCGGGCGTGCGCGCGCCGTACAGCAGGATCACCTTGCCGTACTTCGCGCGGTTGCGGAGGATGTGATAGATGACCGGGCGCAGGGGCGGAAGGCCGATCCCGCCGGCGGCAAGGATGATATCCTTGCCTTCCAGTTGTTCGATCGGCCAATGGGTTCCGAACGGGCCGCGCACGCCGACCGGGTCGCCGATTTTCAGGCGGCTGACGGCGCGGGTGACATTGCCGACGAACCGGACGGTGTGCCCGATGACATCCCGCTTTTCCGCATCCGAACAGATCGAGATGGCGGCTTCACCGTATCCGGGCAGGTAGAGCATGTTGAACTGGCCGGGCTGGAAGGTATAGGCCTTGCCCAAAGCCGGATCCTTGAAGCGCAGCCAAATGGTGGCGAGGTTTTCGATTTCCGGCTGGAACTCCGCGACCTCGGCCCACCGGGGGGCCAGCAGCTCTTCGGCGGACACGGCGGCCGGCCGGTTGGCAGCAGCAAGCGTGGTCATGAACGAGCCTCCTTCCGCAGCGCGGCGATCTCTTCGGTGATGTCGATCTTGACCGGGCACCAGGTGATGCAGCGGCCGCAGCCGACGCATCCCAGAACGCCGTACTGCTCCTTCCACGTCCCCAGCTTGTGGGAAAGCCATTGGCGGTAGCGCGAGCGCGTGTTCGGCCGCGTGTTGCCGCCGGCCTGGTAGGAGTATCCCGGATTGAAGCAGGAATCCCAGACCCGTTCGCGTTCGGTTTCGTTTCCGTCCAGGCTGGTATGGTCCTGGGTATCCCAGCAAAAGCAGGTCGGGCAGACGAGGGTGCAGGAAGAGCAGGACATGCAGCGCTTGGCGACCGCTTCCCATTCCGGACTATTAAGGTTTTTAAGGATCAGACCCGGAAGGTCGCCGGTATCCATCGTGCGGCCCATTTTTTTCTTGGCCTCGGCCAGGCCCTTTTCGGCTTTCTGCTTCAGGGAGGCATCCGCGCTTTGGAGCGGCAAACCTTCTATGATTTCCCTGCCCGCCTCCGAACCGATTTCGAGCATGAACACATCATCCAATTCGGTCAGGGCGAGGTCGAAATCCCCGGAGGCTTTCGGTCCCGTCCCCATCGACGCGCAGAAGCATGTCCCGCCCGGATGGAGGCAGTTCACGGCGACGATAAAGGCGTTCTTGCGCCGGTCCCGATAGAGCGGATCGGTGAAATCATCGCGCAGAAAGGCCAGGTCCTGAATTTTGATCGCGGCGATTTCGCACGGGCGCACGCCGATCATCGCGATACGCGGGGCGGCTTCGGAGGAGTTTTCCATCTTCCATCCGCCGTTCTTGCGGGCTTTGAAAAGCGAGACCCGCGGCGGGAAGAAATACTGCTTCCAGGATTGTGCGCCGGGAGTGATATCGAAATAACGGGAATTGCCGCTTTTTACGACACGGTAGAGGGCGGCGTTCTCCTCGCTGGTAAACCCCTGCGGAAAGTCCGCCAGGTTCCCCACCGGTCCATACACAACCGCATCGTCACGGAGGCGGGGTCCCACGGTCTGAAAACCTTTCTCCCGCAACCGCGCCAGGATCGCGTCGAATTGGGGTTTCGGCAGCGCGGCGGTCGAACCCACGTTCCATTGAATTTCAGCCATGAGGTGCCTCCGAGGACGGTTGGGAGAACATATCCAATAGTTGCAGGCGCGTGGCCAGCAGGCGGCCGGCGATTACGTTGGCGACATGATGCATGACGGCATAGCCCAGGACGGGATCCTTTTCGCAGGCCTCATGAAGCTTTGCGGCGTCGATCGCCATGAGGTTGCCTGCCGAGACGGCCCGGGCTGTCACCGTCCGCTTCGAGGCAACGTCCGAGACACTCGACCATCCCAGAACCTCCTGGGGCTCGACGGTCAGGATCCGCAGGCGGCCGCGGTTGGGGATGTGCATCTCCAAGGCGACGCGCCCCTCCATGACGATGTAAAGAAAATCGCGCGCGTCGCCCTCGTGGAAAATTTCCTGGCCATCCTGGAAGGGCTGGATCGCGGTGATCGCGGCGATAACGCCCACATGCTTATCGGTGAGATCGGAAAAGATCGGCAGCGAACACAACATGGATGCGGTGACCGGAACGGAACCCATGACATTCCTCCTTGCCGGATGATCGTGCGGTTTTCGGCGCGGAATTGTAGCATTTTTCACAAATAGTGCAATGGCTTTTTTGCGGGAATTGGCTTGCATTTATTAAAAATTTGGTATAATCCAGCAAGAGAATTACTACGGAGTTTTTTCGCATGCATTCGCAATCGGCTGTTCTCCCGTCCCTTCCGGGGACCACGACTACTACTACCATCCGCACCTGAGCGCGATACAGGCCTATTGCCCGTCGCGCCGGATGCGCATACACCGGAAGCGACGGGCTTTTTTTATTAACCGAACGGCTGGAGGAGACGATGGCGGAACGCACGTTGGTGATGAAATTCGGCGGGACTTCCGTGGGAAGTCCGGATGCGCTGCGGAACATGGCGCAGATCGTCGGCAACACCCGCAAGAATTGGGAACGGGTGGTGGTGGTGGTATCCGCGATGGGCGGCGTGACCGACCTGCTGCTGGCCGGCACGGCCGCCGCCATCCGGGGCGATGTGGACGAGGTCCGGAAGACCCTGACCGCCATCGCCCAGAAGCATACGGACGCAATCCAGGAAGGGAGTCTGGACCCCAAAACCGGAAATGCGATCGAAGCCGGCATCGGGGAGCTGAAAAACCTGTATCACGCCGTCACCGTTCTGCGCGAGGCCTCGCCGCGCGCGATGGATGCGATTGCTTCGCTCGGCGAGCGTATGAGCATTCACATCGCCGCGGGATATCTGAACAGCGCCGGCGTGCCGGCCGTTCCCCTGGAAGCATCCACCTTCCTCCTGACTGATTCGAATTTCCAGAATGCCTCGCCGCTCATGGCGGAGATCCCCGCGCGGGCCCGGCCCGTCTTTGCGCCGTTTTTCGAGCGGCATGAAGTGCCGGTCGTCACCGGTTTTATCGGCGCCACACCCCAGGGGGTGATCACCACGCTCGGGCGCGGCGGATCGGATTACAGCGCGGCGATCGTCGGGGCGGCGATCCAGGCTGATGAAGTCTGGATCTATACCGACGTCGACGGCGTCATGACGGCGGATCCGCGGGTTGCGCCGGAAGCGCGCAGCCTGCCGACGCTCTCCTACCGAGAAATCTCCGAGATGGCCTATTACGGCGCGAAGGTCGTCCACCCAAAGACGATCCGCCCGTGCGTCGAGCGGCAGATCCCGTTGCGGATCAAAAACACGTTTCACCCCGATCATCCCGGAACGCTGATCCTGGCCAACGGGCAGGCCACCGACGGCGTGATCAAGGCGGTCACCGCCATCCGCAATCAGACCATGATCACGGTGCAGGGTGGCGGGATGATGGGTGTGCCCGGGATCGCGGCGCGGACGTTTGCCGCCGTGGCCCGGATGGGCGTATCGGTGACCATGATCACGCAGGCGTCTTCCGAACAAAGCATCTGCTTCTCCGTACCCGGTTCAAGCGGCAAGTCGGTTCAGGACGGGTTGGAGGAGGAGTTACGCCGGGAG
>CAZYSF010000055.1:0-7393 GCA_964649635.1 uncultured Anaerolineales bacterium
TCGTAGCGGTCTTTGGCGGGCGGAACGGATACGCGCGCCGCCAGCGGCCCGTCCGGCCGGTCGAGCCGGATTTCCAGATCCACGGATTTTTTTCCGTCGTTGGAGGCGCGGGCGCGGAACCGCGCCGCCCCTTGATGAAAATCCGAATCGCCAAAAGCGATCCAGCCGCCCTCTTCCGGCACGCCGACCGCGTTCCCGCGGATTTTGGTTTCGTCCGTCAGCCGTACGCCTTCATACGCGTCGTAATTTTCGGCGCGCGTCAGGCGGGTCAGATCGCGGTGCGGGACGGTTTCGCCGTCAACCGTCAGCGACGCCTGCAGCGGAAGATCCGCCGAGGAACGCCCGATCATCAGGTCGTATACGCCGGATTCGACCGCCCACCGCTCGCGGGTCACGTCCCAAAACGCCAGTTCGGCGGCCGGAAGGTCGAAGCGAACGGTGCGGGTTTCCCCCGGCGCGAGGCTGATCCGCTCGAAATCCATTAACTGTTTCAGCGGCCTCTTCACGCGCGACCGGCGCGCATGCGCGTACAGCTGCACCACCTCATCGCTCGCGCGCGAACCGGTGTTGGTCACATCACAGCTGATCGCGGCCAAGCCGGCGGCGGGGATGCGTTCCGCGCCGAGCTTCAGGTTGCCGTAACGGAACGCCGCATAGGTTAATCCGTGCCCGAACGGAAAGAGCGGCTCGCCGTCGTAATACAGGTAGGTCCGTTTTCCGCGGATGATGTCGTAATCGGTGACCGGCGGCAGGCCGTCGAGCGACCGGTACCAGGTCTGGGTCAGGCGGCCGGCGGGCGCCGCATCGCCGAAGAGCGTATCCGCGACCGCATCACCGAGTTCCTGGCCCGCGTGCGACGACCACAATATCGCCGGAACGTGTTCCCGCGACCAGGGGATCGCATAGGGGAAACTGGAAATCAGGACGACGATCGTGCGCGGATTGGCGGCGCACACCGCGCGGATCAGGTCCTCTTCGGGAAGGTGGATCGCCTTGCGGTCGACCGCCTCCTTGCCCTCGCTGGGTTCCGGGCACTGCGCCCAGCCCGCGTTGCAGGTGGGATGGTTTCCGGCGAAGACGATCACCGCGTCCGCCCGGCCCGCGATCGCGGCCGCCGCGCCGTCCGCGTTATCCGCCGCAAACTGCACCGCCGCGCGCTCCCCGCATTTTTCGCGGATCGCCGCCAGCGGGGTGCGGACGTAGGGCAGCTTGCCGCTGTAATGGTCGATAAGCACCTCGTCCGCCCGACGGCCGACGACGGCCAGATTCTTTATCCGGGAGATATCGAGCGGGAGGCTGCCGCCATCGTTTTTCAGAAGGACCATCTGCTGCCGGGCGGCCTCGCGCGCCAGCGCCGCATGTTCCGGCGCGAGGATGGCCGAGTCGGTTATCCCGGCATACGGGTTATCCGGGTCGAACTCGCCCAGCCGGATACGGATGGTGAAGATATGGGAGAGGGCGCGGTCGAGATCCTCCATCGCGCACAATCCGCGCCGGAGCGCCTCGCGCACGTACCCCGCCGTGGCGGCTTTGGTTTCTTTCTGCTCGGTGAAGCTGTCGAGCCCGGCGCGGAGCGCGGCGGCGTGACTCTCCACGTGACTCGCATAATACTTTTGTTTGTCGACAATCAACGAGGGGCCGCAGGCATCGCCGACGATCATCAGGGTCTGATCGTTCCACGTCCGGACGGCATCCGCCAGGTGCGGGCTGAGTGTGTTGGGCCGGCCGTTGACCAGGTTGTAGGAGGTCATCACACCCAGGGCGGTGCCGGCCGCGATCGCCGGCTGGAACGCGCGCCAGTAATATTCATGCAGGTTGCGCGGGTCGATGCTGCAATCGGTCGTCTCGCGCGAGTCCTCGTTGTTGTAGGCGAAGAAGTGCTTGAGGGTCGGGGCGGTTTTGAGGTAGAAGGGATGATCGCCGCGCAGCCCGGCGGAATAGGCGACCGACATCCTGCCGGTCAGGCACGGATCCTCGGAAACGCCCTCCTCGTTCCGCCCGGCGCGCGGGTCGCGCAGCAGATCCACCACCGGCGACCAGACGTTCAACCCGTGCCGCTCCGGGTCGCGGCATGCGAAGCCGCGCATCTCGCCGCTCACCGCTTCGCCGATCCGGCGCATCAAACCGGGGTTCCACGTGCTCCCCAGGCCGATCGCCTGCGGGAAGACCGTCGCTTCCCCCAGCCAGGCCACGCCGTGCAGCACTTCGGTGCCGGTTTTAAACGCGCGGATCCCGAGCCGCGGCACGGCCGCCTGGTCCTGGGAGAAAAGGTTGAGTTTTTCCTCGAGGGTGAGCCGCGCGACGAGGTCGCGCACACGTTCGTCCAGGGGAAGCCCGGGCGTTTGGAAAGGATACGGAGGGGCAGCCTTCGTGGTTCCCACGCGGATTCCATCCTCCGCCGGCATGAACCCTGGCGGGAATTTAGTATACCAATAACCGCGACAAACACCGGCGCGAATCCAGACAGGGGATTACAGTCTTTAGACAATATTGACGGGATTTTTTCAGGATTTTCAGGATGGTTTTTTTTAACCTAACAGTCTTCTACCCTGAGAAGGAATCGGGGAGGAATGAAATCCTGTCAATCCTGAGAAATCCTGTAAATCCTGTCCAATCCCCAACGGGATGATTGCGCCTGCACTGCGTTTTTCAGGGAAGCGGGGGTGACGAGCTCCTCAATTCTCCGGCACGAGCTCCCGAATACCTAATTCCCGGGACCGGTTTTCCGCTTTTCCCAGGGCGGGCGGGATTCGGTTTTTCCCTCGACGCTGGTCCGGTGGGCCGCGTCGCACAGCGGCCTTTTCTTCGAGAGGCCGCACGAGCACAGCGTCACGCGGTTGCGCACCTCCAGCGGCTTGCCGTCGGAGCGGATGATCGGGATGTTGCCCATCACCCAGTACGCCCCGCGCACCGCGCCCGAGGAAAGGATATCCGTCGTATAGGCGATCGCCTGCGGGAGGTCGGGTTCGATATCCTGCGCCTCGCCTTTCAAGCGGTAGGTCAGGGATCCGGACGGGCAGCGCTCGACCATTGAAACCACCTGCGAGCGCGCGCCGATCTCCTCGGTCAGGAGGACAAGCTGTTTGATTGTCGTCCAGCGCGTCCCGCAGAATCCCGATTCCATGCACAGGTAATCATCGTGCCGGACTTCGATCTGCGTTCCCCCGGGGAAAAGCTCCGCCCGCTCCGCGTTCGTGCGAACGTCCGCCGTATCGGTCCCGTCGAAGCCGATCGCGGCATGCGCGCTGTCGCAGAACGGCATCTTCGAGGATTTTCCACAACGGCAGAGGATGTAGGTATTGCCGGTCTTGTACCGCTGGCCGAGTTTCCAGGTCAGCGGCTCGCCGTGTTCGGATACCACCTGAATTTTGTCGTAAAGGGGAATGCCGCCCTTGACCAGGAGAGGGCCGTCCTTCTGGACGATGATGACCTTTTCCGGGATGGGATTTTGAGCTTCCGTCATGAGCGGTCTTTTCCTCCAGATGGAATTAACGGATCGGCGCAATGCAGGCATTGCCCGTCAGACCTTCATTGTACTCTCCGCCGTTTATTTTGCTTAGGCCGCTGACAATCAAACTTCCCGAAGGTGGTCGAGCAGCGGTTTTTACGGATCGAGACCACCCGGTGATTTGGCCGCGGTCCCGATCCGCCCGTAAAAAGCGCGGGCCGCCCCGGCCCGACCCGCCGGGGCGGGCTCGAGCGGCTCTTTCCACATCCCGCCGAGGCAGGCTTCGGAGATTCAAATAAAAAGGGGCATGCCGGTTGATGCCCGCATTGCCCCTCTAAAAACAGAATTCAGAATTTATATGTTCGCGTGGATCGCGTCCAGCCTTGCCTTGGCATCGGGGATATATTTCAGCAGGCCGCTGATTTTTTCGCAGCCGTACTCGGGGCACAACCCGCAGTTGGCGAGCCCGCGCCCGACGGCGCACAGACGCGGTTCGCACTCCTTGCAGTGCCCGCCCAACTGGCCGCTCGCCGTCAGGCAGCCGTCGCAGGTCACGTAGGCGGCATCCACCTTCGGGTTTCCGTATTCAGTCCGCCACTTGGCCGCGATCTTCTCCTTGGCGGCCTCGTCCTTGGCCTGCGTGGCTTTATAAGCATCACACGCGGCGCAATCCAATCCGCAAACGGCGATCATTTGACCCATGATTTCCTCCTGAAAACAACCCTAAGGATAATATTCCTTTTACGAATTTCCCAATGGCATTGGATATTATAGGACGGCGAAGGAACTACCAGGAGGGTGATTTTCAACGGCGGTATTGCTTTCCTCACCCCCTAACCCCCTCTCCTGGCTGACGCCAGTAGAGGGGGAAGAGAGATGAAGTAAACACAATCATGCCCGTGAAGGGATGCTCGACTGAATGGGGATACGGATTTTTCGATTACCTGCCGAGAGAATCGTAGGATTTGCATTAATGCTGATAGACATCCTTGCTCTCCTCCGGCTTCTCTCCCCCTCTTCCGGCGTCAGCCGGGAGAGGGGGCCGGGGGGTGAGGAAGGGAATTGAAATTCACATAAAGGCACGCGCTTCATGCGTCCATTTATTCCCGGTTTTGGAATTCCCTCGCCGTTCGTAGCAGTAGATCGAGGATTATTGCCACAAAGGCACAAAGACACTAAGTCTAGCGGAGATCGATCTCTTCGTGTCCCTGTGCCTTTGTGGTTAATTCCAGCGGGTTGGTATTACGGGATCCCATTCAGCTGGCCGTGCCCGCCCCCGCGTCGTAGGCCTTCACATCGTCAACCGCCTTCTTAACGTTGACGAACGGCAGGACGATCAGCCCCATCACGAAGAAGAAGATAAGCGAAAGGATCGCCGGGCGCAGGC
This sequence comes from uncultured Anaerolineales bacterium, assembly GCA_964649635.1. Classification (GTDB taxonomy): domain Bacteria; phylum Chloroflexota; class Anaerolineae; order Anaerolineales; family RBG-16-64-43; genus JAFGKK01. The sequence goes on from CAZYSF010000055.1 coordinate 4,836, forward strand.
TGCCGAACACCTGGTTCATCATGGCGAACAGGAACGGCCCGATCCAGGACGTGCCGCGTTCGCTGACCTCGTAGAAGGAATAATATTCAGCTTCCTTGCCGGCCGGGATCATCTGCGCGAACAGGCTGCGGCTGATCGCCTGCGAGCCGCCGAGCACGACCGCAATGCACGCGCCGAGGATGAAGAATTCGATTACGCGCGTATCCCCTCGCAGCCCGCCGTAAGCGTAAATCACCACGCCGGCCCAGATCACCAGGCTGACGAGGATCGAGCGCTTGGCGCCGATCCGCGCGGCCAGCCTGCCCCACAGCAGCGCGCCGAAGAAGGCCATGAACTGGATCATCAGGATGACGATCGTGAGGGTCGACTGCCCGATCTCCAATCCTCCGCGCAGGAGCGGCGCGGCGGCAAACGTGGCCGAGACGGCGATCACGGTTTGGATGCCGTCGTTGTAAAGGAAGTAGGCCAGCAGGAATTTGAGAGTCTCCGGGAACCGCCGGATGCCCTTGAGGGTTGCCCACAGCTGTTTGAATCCCACGCCGACGTAATTCTCGCCGGCGGGCAGGCGCTTCGCGGCGTGCCGCGGGCGCAGACGGACCCAGGTGAAGAACGCGAACCCCAGCCACCACAGGCCGGCCGAGGCAAGGTTGATCCGCACCGCCAGGGCTTTCGTCAGGCCGATTTTGTCGTACAGGAGGTAAATGGCGAGGTTGACCACCAGCAGCAGCGCGCCCCCCAGGTAGCCCATCGCCCAGCCGTAGGAGGAGACCTTGTCGCGCCGGTCCGGGGTGGCGATATCCGGCAGGTAGGAGTTGTAGAAGACCAGCGCCGCGCCGAACGCCAGGTTGGCGATGATGTAGAGCAGGCCGCCCAGCCACCAGACCGGCGCGGTGGTGAAGAACAGGGCGACGGTGGCCAGCGCGCCGACGACGGCAAACAGCTGCATCATCTGCTTGCGCAGGTGGGAGTAATCCGCGATCGCCCCGAGGATCGGCAGGAAGAGCACCTGCAGCCCGACCGAGATCGAGATGCAGAAGGGGAAGAACGAATCCGGCGCGACCGCGATCCCGGCCACCCGTGCCATGCCGTCCGCATACGGCTTGGCCGCCTCCGCCGCCAGTCCCGCCACGTACGGCGCCAGGAAGACCGTGCCGACGGTTGTGGAGAAGGCCGAATTGGCCCAGTCGTACATCGCCCAGCCGAAAATTTCCTTTTTGTCGTTCACCAACGCGCGGCCGTTCGTTATTGGCTCCATGGGTGCTCCCTTGGTTCAATGGATGTATCCATCAGGAATTGTATTCAGAACCCGGTCTCATTGCCAGTCTGAAAAAAAGCCGGAAAAGATCGATGGTATACTTAACCTTCCTGAGACAGGATTAGTGGGACCATCGGCCTGTCCTCTTTTACGGCAGGCCTTTTTTATTGCGGCGCGCCTAAACCTTGAATCGAGGTGCATTGTGGCATTCCACGTCGGCGACAAGGTCATTCATGCCTCGCACGGCCTGGCGGACATTGTCGGGTTGGAGAACAAGGAAGTGGCGGGAGTCCTCACCCGCTACTATGTCGTGCGCACCAAGGATCTGACGATCTGGATTCCGGTCGACCATTCGGAAAACGGAAGCCTGCGCATGCCCGCCTCCCGGTCCGAATTCGAACGTCTGTTTCCCATACTCCGTTCCCGGTACGATCCCTTCTCCCTCAACCGGATGGAACGCAAAACCCAGATTCAATCCCGGATCCGCGAGGGCAATTCCGGATCCCTTTGCCGCCTGGTTCGGGATCTTTCGTTTTACAACCGCAACCGCAAATTGAACGACACGGAAGGGATCATTCTGGAGCGGGCCGTCACCTGGCTGGTCGACGAGTGGCAATACGCCATGTCCGTCACGCCGGTCCAGGCCAAGCACGAACTCAACCAGCTGCTGGATGAAAGTTTCAAGAATTCAAAAGAACAGTAAGTGCGAAAGCAGATACTTCGCTTCCCTGCAAAAAGCGCAGGACAGGCGCTCAGTATGACAGCCTAATAATAAAAACGCGCCCGATCGGGCGCGTTTTTTTATGCTGGAGTTTTCTTCCGGGCGGCGGGCCGTTTTTTGCGCTGCTGCGCCGCGATCGCGGCCAGTTCCTCGGCGACGCACGGGAGGTATCCGTCCTCGAAGGCTTCCTTCGCTTCCTCGGTATCGCGCGGGAAGACCAGGCAGACCGAGGGTTTGAACGGCGTGTTGTGCAGCCGGCAGCCCCGGTCCGGGAGCAGGAAGATGCAGCCGCGCGGGCCGAGCGCCGTCCGGTAGAGCATCACGCCGCCGTCCTCCTCGGGCCCGGTGAATTCTTCGGGCACGGCGAGGTTGTTTTCGATCAGCAGCCGCTGCTCCCTGATTTCCACATCCGCGCCGTAGGTGCAGCAATCGTCCGCGCAGGCGAAGGTCAGGCAGGGGGACAGTTTGGGTTTGTGATTGCGGGAGATTTTTTTCATAATCGATGGGGTGGATTCTATTTCCAATTGCCGTTGCAGAACCGCAGGATCCTTTCCGTTTGAGTCTGAAAATTCGATTCGTGTT
>CAZYSF010000056.1:0-5071 GCA_964649635.1 uncultured Anaerolineales bacterium
CGATGGAGGAGGAATCGGACGCGTCGCGTTCCTCGCCATGCGCGCCGTATGAGACCCGCAAGCCCAGCCCGGCGAAGCGCTTCAAGGCAATCATGCGCGTCTCCGCGTTTATGAATCCGAACGATATGGACGGCGCGACGACCCGGATTTCATCCCCCGGCGATAATTTTTTCGGTATCATGGGAAAGATCCTTTCCACCCGAAAATCGCCCGGCGACCAACGGTGACGCTTTATCGGCATTCAGATGGGGTATTCCAGGAAGGGCGCGCCTGCCGGAGATTGCGATCCGGGGATTATATCCATCTTTCGGCTGTTCAGGGCGGCCTGGCGGTTCAGCCGAATTGGCCTTAGGCTTTGAGTCTTCAATAGTTTCTGCTTCAATGCTGTTTCAGGTAAAATGAATCAGGCCTTGCGCGGCCGGCCAGGCGGCCCCCGCTTCGCGAGCAAAACTGCTCAAAGAACAAAGGCGAGCAGTTTTGCTCCGCGGTGACAGGCTCAACCGCAGGCCGTTGGGCGCTTCAGAAGTAAATTAATATCCATGAAAGTAGAGATTTATGCCCACGTCCAAGTCAACAGAGGTAGTGCCAATATTTTCCAGTGAAGCCATTCGCTGGCTTGTCGGGTTCATTGCCTTTTCACTTCCAATACTAGTTTCAATTATTTCCTTTACCCGTTTGACTTCCGTCAGTGTATCTTATTACACCGGAGCTCGTGATGTTTTCGTGGGACTATTATTTGTACTGGGTGCTTTTCTATTGGTGTATAAGGGGCATACAAAAACAGAGGACTGGATAGCCAATTTGGGAGGCTTAACTGCTATTATTACCGCATTATTCCCAACAAGATGTGATTTCTGTCAAGCTAGCCCAGCCGCTTACATACATGCATTGGCCGGAAATGTATTGTTTGGAGTTACTGCATATTTCTGTTTAGGGCCATTTAGGCGAGCGGCGAAAGGTAAACAATGGATCAAAGCCAAGCGAAGAGTTAGGTTCTATACAATTTGTGGATATTCTATTATCGCTTGTTTGGTGATTTTAGCCGTCATCGGATTTACGATGACGAACGAAATTAAAGAAACATGGACACCCATATACTGGGGGGAGTTCGCGATATTATGGATATTTAGTGCAGCCTGGATTGTAGCTTCTCAATGGATTCCCTGGTTTTCTGACCAGAACAAAGATGAAATGCTCAACCTGTTCAGAGAGTTCCAAATACGCAAACTCGATAGATCACAATAATTATGTTGCGGCGCCCAAGCCGCTTTATTGTTTCGCGGATTGGTTCTCGCGGCAACCACCACTAACACCAGCCTCGAGCGCGAAGCGGATTAATATTCCGGCGGAGGAGAAACAACGAACATGAAAAAGAACCGTTTTCCCATCGCGTTGGCAATTGCACTTCTTGTTATTGTTTCACTTGCTTGTACCAACACCACTTCCACAAGCGAACCGCAATTTATCGTTGTTACATCAGAACCAACCGCCACACAGAAAGTGTCAATTCCGGATGTATCCGGAACATGGAATTGCACCAATAGCCGTACATACGAATTCATCCAGGAGGGGAATCGGTTTACCTGGAATTTGGAATCCCTTAACGAGAAAGGAAACGGCGTCATAATCGGAAACGATGCCGCCGTCTCATGGGCGGGTGATGGGGGTGTTGGATCAGCCATTTGTCGAATATTGACAGATTCGGAAAATCGGGCAAATCGGATTGATTGTGACAATGGTGTTAGTTTTATCAGGTAAGGATTACAGGCGGCGGTAAAGAAAAGAATCCCGCCTAATCCTCTGGTCGGGAGATTAAACGAGCGATCCGCGGCGTACCCGGCGCCCGGTTTCGATATCGCTGTAATATTATTTCCCCGCTTCCACAAACCGAATCCTACTACGCCTACAGCAGCGGGACGAGTGCTTTGGCCCAGGCATTAATGGCGTCCCAATCGCGCCAATCGCCTTCCGCCATCTCGCCGGATTTATCCTGGGAGAACATCCAGCGGAACACGGGCGACAGCGTGCTGTAATCCAGTTTCCCGCCGAAGTATTCGACCGCCGCGGGGGATGGCACCTCATTCAAGAGAGGCGTCAGGAACTGCTTCGCCTTCTCGCGGTTCTCCGGCGTATCCGCATTCATCGCCATGCCGACGGAGAAGCAGGCCACCGGCATGGAGGCGAATGCGGCGCGGTGTTTCTTTGCCAGGTGAACGGCCTCGGAGAGCGGTTTGCTCATGCGGATGGCGGATCCGATGACCGCCGCGCGGTACGGCTTGAGATCCTTCACATCCTGAACTCTCCGCACGTCGACCGCCGCGCCCGATTCGCAAAGGATTTTTCCGATGGCTTCGGCAACCTCGCCGGTCGAACCGCTCTTGCTCGCGTACGCATCTAAAATCCTGTCTCCCATTCTTGTCTCCTTCCCGAACGTCATTTCGGCGAATTCCGCCGCCGGTTCCGCCGAAACGAAATAGGTCTATTCCGCGCAGGACAGCCGAATGGTCTTTTTTACCTTTCCTGCACCTATGATTCCGGAACCGCAGGCGAGTGGATCCGCGGGGATGCCAGCAGAATAACACACGGCAGGGCGGGGAGAGGGTTCATTGCGGTTCGAATGCGGGGCGAAAGCGTCGGTGGAATTTGGCCCGGTTTTACTGGGAGGCAAGGCTACGATCGGCCGGCTGGCTCAAGCCGCAGGATGACGCAGCCGGTTTTCAGCGGCCTGGCTTCCAGCAGCTTCCAATCCAACCGGTGGTGGTCCTCCTTAAATAACGGATTCCCGGCGCCGAGGGTCACGGGTACAAGCCCGAGGCGGAGCTCATCGATCAAGCCGGCGGGCAGGAGGCTCGAGATCAGGTTGGCGCTCCCGAAAATATACAGGTCCATGCCCGGTTCGCGTTTCAGCCGGGCCACCTCCGCGGGCGCGTCCTCCCGCACCAGGCGCGTGTTGTTCCAGTCGGCCTTCGCCAGGGAGCGCGAGAAGACGACCTTCGGCACACGGGTCATGAAGTCGGCCACCTCGCCCTTTTCCTTTGACCAGTAGGAGGCCATGCCTTCATAGGTGATCCGGCCGAAGAGAAGTGCTCCGATGGATTTCGACTGCTCGATCGAGATCCGCTCAAGTTCATCGCCCCATACGTAATTGTGCCAGTCGAGATCCCAAGGTTTTGAGCCTTCGAAGTAACCGTCGAGCGTGACCAGGTTCCAGACGATGAGTTTTCTCATGGATCCGCCTTTCCCCCCTTCTAATCCTCCACCGTTTAGCATTCGAAAGGATATGGGATGGTGCCACACCAAAGGCAAAAACAGATATTCCGGCGGTTTATTAATTATGCTAAACGGGGGAGGAAAGAGGAGGGGGCGTCAACACCCCACCAGTTTTTCCAGCCGGTCGAGGCTTTCGAGCGCGCCGTCTTTCATCCCCTCATCGACCATCGCATCCCGGTCTTCCACCGACGTGAACACCATTTTTTCAGTCAATTCGGTTTTACCTTCCCGCCCTTCGAACTTCATGGATTCAAGGGACACGCGGCCGGGCCTGCCCTCGTACTCGAAGCTGAAGACCAACTCCTTCCCCGGAAGAACCTCGTGGTAAATCCCACGGAAGGCGTACTCTTTTCCGTCGCCGTCGCTCTGGATGAAGCGCCACTCCCCGCCTTTGCGCACTTCCATCTTCTTCACTTTGGTCGATAACCGTTCCGGTCCCCACCAGGATGGGATTTGTCCGGGGTCTATCACAGCCTTGAAAACCTTGGCGGGCGGCACACAGAAGGTGGACTTTATGAGCACCTCCGATGTTCCCGGAGGTGCTAGAAATTCTTTGGCGGCCATGGTTGTGCCTCCTCCGAGCTTGGATGCCTTGAATAGATTCATTATAGAAAGAAAATCCGCTCCGGCTGAAAATGCAATTGCCACCCCAGGGTCGTTTTTCCCGCACAGCTGCGGAAGCCCGATCATGCTAATCCGCCGGGAATGAATCTGGCCGAATTGGAGTAAAACTGTCTTGAATGGACTTGACATAATTAGAAAATTATCTATAATTATAAATATGCCAAATGATAACTTCACACCCGTCACGATGATGTCACTTACGGATGACAAGCAAATCCGGGCGTATGCGCATCCGGCGCGGATGAACATCCTGGAACAACTCGGCCGCGAGAAACAGAGCGTTTCCGGGATTGCGCGCGCATTGGGCGTGCATCCCGCCAACATCACCCATCATTTTAAGCTCCTCGAGCAGGCGGGCCTGATCCGGCTGGTGGAAAAAAGGGATACGGGAAAAAACCTTGAAAAATATTACCGGGCGGTCGCCTATCATTTCACCGTGAACCTTGCGGGAGAGCCGCTCACCGATAAAAAGACTCTGGCCCTATCGATCCTCCACGACAGCCTGACCGCGGCGCTGCATGCGGTCAAGGACCAGGGGGATGAGGCGGCCGTCTTCGGGCTGCTGAAAAATCTGCGCCTCGCGCCGAGCGATGTGCCAAAATTTCAGTTGCGGTTGATGAAGCTGCTTGAGGAATACGAAAAGCACCGCCCCAAGGACGGCGCCGCCTACACGGTGAATATCAGCTTCTATCCGGGCGAGACGGGCGAAGGCGGGGACGGGGAGCTGTTCATCCGCGGGGAGGATCCAAAGCCGTAAAAATCATGATCGATGGGATGACGGATTTGGGCGGATAGCCCGTACGCGTAGTTTCTAAATTCCATATCGGAGGAAAATCAAGATGAACAAGAAATGCTTTCAGAGCACGATGGCCGCGCTTTGCCTGGTGCTGGCGGCGAATCTCTCCCGCCCCGCAACGGCCGCCCGCGCGCAGGCCGGGTGGGCGGATGCCGGCGCGTACCAGGGATTCTTCGACCGCGCCGTACCGCAACAGCTTGAGGAGTTCCATATCGCCGGAGCGGCGGTGGCCGTCGTCGAAAACGGCGAGCCGGTCTTCGCGAAGGGGTACGGTTTTGCGGATGTGGACAACCGGATCGCGGCCGATCCGGTTGCCACCCTCTTCCGGATCGGGTCGACGACCAAGCTCTTCGTCTGGACAGCGGTGATGCAGCTCGTCGA
>CAZYSF010000057.1:0-1773 GCA_964649635.1 uncultured Anaerolineales bacterium
GGGAAATCATCGAAAGCAGCATGCCCTGGGGCGATACGACGTACAAACTCCATCTGACCTATGCCGATTTCTCGAACTCCACGGAAGGGAACCTGGTCTGCGTGGATAAAATTTCCGGCGAGAAAACGGAAAGGCAGGCGCCCAAGGTGCAGGGCAACCCCGGCGATTATCTCCGGAAGGAACTGGCGTTTGCCGGGGACAATCCGCAACCGATCGAAGGGTCATACGGCGAAGGGAATGCATATTACACGTTCCGCAAGGTGAAGCCCTGATGGAAGACCGAAAAGGACCATTCCCCATGAAGATTAATCGGTTCGCCATACTCGGATTTCTGGTCGTGTTCGCCGCATCCTGCTCCATGAACACCGCGGGATTTGGTGGAAACCCATCCGGTGCCTGGATTTCCGATGCGTACGAAGGGTTGAAAAAGCTTAATCACTACCGGGCGGACCTGATCCGCACGGTGGAAATGGAATCCGCCGATGGAATCGAGATCCGCTCGGACCGCGTGACGCTGGCGATCTGGAGGGAAGCGAACGCCGTGTTCGAAACGATCGACTCCACCGACGAAACGGGCGATCGTCTGGAGCTTACGGCCGGCCTGGTGGATAAGGCCGGCTATCTGCTCCTTGGCGGGGACAGCGGCTGTCAGGTGTACTGGGATGATCAGAAGATCAGGGTCGGTGAAAATGATCCGGCCGCATACCTGTATCCGCTGAAGGCCGGCCCGGCCGCCGGCGATGAAACGATCAACGGAATCGCCGCGCATGCCTTTGCGGTCGATTCGGATTCGCTGGGAGCCGAAGGCGTCGAAGCGGCCGGCAAGGTCTGGATCGCATCCGAAGGCGGGTACCTGGTGAAATACCGCCTGGAACTTGCCGGAACAAAAGATCCGGACGGATCCGGAACGGCCGGGAAGATGGTCCTGGATTTCGAAGTGAGCGAGGCCGGCGATTCCGTCCCGGTGGATTATCCCGGTGATTGCCGCCCGGTTCTGACAGACATCCCGGCGACGGATGATGCGCAAGCGATCGAACGCCTGCCGGGCCGGCTGGTTTTCGACTCGCAGTCGCCGATGGAAAAGATCCAATCGTTCTATTCGGATTACTTTTCGGGACTGGGGTGGGATACGGCCAATGCGCTGATTGATGAAACCGAAACAGAACGGTTGCTGAATTATTCGTCCGCAGCCGGGCGCGAGGCTTGGATCACGCTGCGTTTTGAATCGGGAACCACCCGCGTGCAGGTGCTGACCAACGACGCCCCGCCCGCAGGAGGAGCGCCCTCCGCCGATTCCACGCCGGGATCCGGCGGGATGGAGCTTCCGGGCGCCCGGGTCGTCAATTCGCTTGCCAAACTGCTCGGAAGCGGGGGGCAACCGGGAGCGCTGCCTTCCTTCGCGCTGGCCGTGGACGAGATCCTGCCGGCCTCCTCCGGGCGGAGCATCACCCATGTGGAGGCGGAGATCGAGGGGTCGAACCGGCATGCGGTCTTCACCGTCGACGGCAAGACGACCGAGTCGTACCAGATCGGCGAGGATTATTACGAGATTAAGGGTGGAAAGGCCGCCCCCGGTTCGATCATGGGCAGCATCGCCTGGGACATGTGGCAGATCGACCTGGTGACCATACTGAGCGCAGCGGCGATGGCGAATCCGCAGGCGGGCCCCGGGATAACGTTCGAGGGCCGCCCGGTCGATGTTTTCACGATCGAGGGCGAATCGCCCGGCGACCTGAGTTCCGGATTGCTGCCGATCGTCATCGGCGCGATTCG
>CAZYSF010000058.1:0-1887 GCA_964649635.1 uncultured Anaerolineales bacterium
CCGTAGCGGTCGAACCGCCGGGCCAGTTCCGAGTCCATCCGCCCCGCCTGCATTTCGTAAATCCCCACCACGAAGGGCATCAGGCAATACCCAAGGCCGCCGTCGGTCCGGTCGGCGGTGACCAATCCCTTGCGCGCCAGAGCCTTGAGCTGCGCACGGATCACGGCGGGGTCGCGGTCCAACCGGGCGGCGATCGTTCTTGGCGTTTCCAGTTCTGTGGAGAGAACGGCGGCGAGCGCCGCTTCCTCGGGTGAAAACAGGTATTCGAGAAGACGCAGGTGGGAGCCATCCTCCGCCGGCGGGTAACCGTTGGGGAGGTCATCGAGGCGCTTGGCAAGGTTAAGATACGGCGTGGGATCCATCATGCCGGGTAGTATATCAGGGTGCGGGAGTCTGAATTAATCCGGCGAGGGGATCGGAAGTTACCGATCCCTCAGGGTCTTTCGACCCTTCGGGATGACACCCGCAGAATGTCATCCCGAGAGGCCGCCCATAGAAGGTCATCCCGAGAGGCCTTCAGGCCTCGAGGGATCGGATGCGATTTACGTTTTGGGATGCGCCGCGAAAAAATCCCAGATGACCCGGGACGCCGGCCAGAGGCTGTCCGGCGGCCAGACATGGCCGATCCCATGGAGTGAATACAATTCCACGGCGGTCCCTCCGGCGCAGGCGGCATAAACCGTATGCGTGGCGATCCCTTCCCTTGTGTCGTACGGAAAGCCCGCGCAGCCGTCGAGGGACGCCCACAGCGCGACGCTGACCTGCACCGACCGGATAGCCGGATCCCAATCGGGTTCCAGGTCGTCCTCCGCGTAGGGAGCGGATGCGTCGCTCAATCCCTGGATGTGCAGGACGGAAACCTTCCCCGGCGGCCGGCAAGGGTCGTAGACCAGATTGCCGGCGACGGGCGCGACGGCTGCAATCGTATCCGAGAGCTCGCAGGCCAGGCGGTACGCCAGCATCGCCCCGTTGGAGAACCCCGTCACGAAAATCCGCCTGGGGTCCACGGCGGCAATCCCTTCCAGGTCGGAGAGGATCCCGCGCACGAACGCCGCCTCGTCGATGTTGTTTTTTTCAGCGGAGCCGCAGCATAACCCGGCGTTGAACGAGAGTAATTCCGCCGACCCGGTCCCGTTTGGATAGGCGACGATGAATTGTTGCGCATCGGCCAGAGTGTCGAATCCGGTCACGGCCAGGATGTAATCGGCGTTCATCCGGTGGCCGTGGAAGACCAGCACCAGCGGAACCGGCGCACCCGGGCTCAAGCCGGGCGGAATATGGAGCAGGTAGGAGCGTTCCAGGCCGTTCACGGCCACTGTGCGTTCAGTATCGGCTGTGGGCCGGGTGGGCAAGACCGGCAAGCTAAAGGCTGGAGGATGCGTCAGTGTGGGCCGGGTGGATAAACCTGGCCAGGTAAAGGTCGGAGGATTCGGCAGCGTGGGGCCGGGGGTCCGGGGCGCGACGGGGGAGCAGCCGATCATAAACGCCATCAAACCGAGTAATCCGCACGCGCGCGCGCCGGTTTGGATCACCGGGATCCTTGCGCGTACCGATCGCAAGCAGCGGCAGCGGATAATGGACATGGGAGCGGGCGCCGGACGGAAGGATGGCGGCCGGTTTTTATTTTACGCTAAATTGGGAGGGAATTAATCCTCAGGCAGGGTAATTTCACCAATCCAACGCCAGCCAGTGGAAATACGCCGGAAGGTACATGGCCCAATAGGCGTAATTATGGCCGCCGCCGGTAAAAAAATGGATATGGGGGACGTCCGCTTCGTCCAAAAGCCCCATCATCACCCGCGCCGCGTCCTGCATGTAGGGATCCTGAAAGCCGCTGTTGATGAAAACGCGCGGCTTCAGCCCGGGCGGCATGGCGGCCAGCCAATC
>CAZYSF010000059.1:0-1929 GCA_964649635.1 uncultured Anaerolineales bacterium
CGTCGAACGCGGCCGGCGCGGCCGCCTTTCCTTCCGCCGATTTATCCGGTGAGTACGGGGTCGAACCGGACGGGCGGCGGCTCAGTGTCGGGGAAAAGCGCCGGATCGGGGACCTACCGGATGGGGGAATCCTTTCCGGCATCCCACCCCTTGCGAATGGTGCGGATGCCCTTGCGGACCCACCCGGCCAACCCCAATATCCACCCCGCGCCGAAAATCATTGAGAGGATGATGACAATAAATAAAAATTCGCCAAGGCCCATGGGTTGTTGCGCCTCCCGGCGCGCCGGACCGGTCCTACCCGTTATTATACGGCGGTTCGCCGTCCGGCGCCGCCGTCTGCCCGGACGCGAAATGCGCCGAGCGGGAAGGCAGCGACGCGCCCGTGAACCATCCGGCGGAGATGCCCACTGCGGCCAGGAGGAACACAATCCGGTATCCGCCCCAATCCGCCAGAGCTCCGCCGATGAAGGGAAACAGGACGATTACCCCGATCAGTGTGTTGGTTAATCCGATATACACCGGCCGCTGCCCCTGGGGGGCGATCTCCAGCACATAATTAATGAACCCCAACATGATCGACCCATCTCCCAGGCCCAGGAACAGAAACGCGGCTGACACCAGGACCACCGTACCAATACCGCCTGCGCCGGTCATTCCCGCCGCCAAAACCAGGCAGGGCGCCAGCAGGTAAACCCCTCCGACGATCCGGATGACGACATGCGACCCGAACCGGTCGGCGACCCAGCCGAACAGAAGCCCCGCCAGCGCGCTGCCGACTGTCTGCGCAATGGCGAATCCTCCAAGGCTGGCTTCGGCGACTCCGAGTTCCCGGATGGCATACACGGCGAAGAAGGGCGAGGCCATCGCGCACACCGACATCAGCAGCCGGGCGATGTTCACCCGTAAAAATGTGCGGTCCGTACGGAGCAGGCGCACCAGGCCGGGAAGATACTCGGCCATCTTCTGGCGCTCGGACGCAACCGGTTCGTGCGGCTCCCGAATCAGATAGATCCCGCTCAGGGAGATCAGGAAGCAGACCGAGGCCAGAGAGAAAATCAGCCCGTAATTATCGGGAAAGGCCAAACCGGAACTTTCGAGGATCCAGCCGATGGCCGCGCCGGCGGCGATCGAGAGGATGCCCGAGACCGCCTGGCCGATTCCGATCACCCGGCCGCGTTCGCGGTGGGTGAATGCTTTCCCCAGCAGGTCGAACCAGGCCACACCGGCGATCGAATCCGTGAAGCTGAAGAAGAAACTGGAGAAATAAATCCCCAGGAGGAAAACCCCCGGCCAAATCGATCCGGCGAGGAGCAGAAAGACCCCGAACACGAGGAAAATCGGCCGGCCGATCCATGCGAAAAATTTTATCGTCGGCATCTTGCGCGTGGCGGTGGAAAGATAATGGGCGGCGAACATCTGCGGCAGCAGCCACCCGCCCTGCCAAAGCGCGCTGGATAGCCCGATCAGGATGGGGTTCCCGGTGAGGCGGGACGCGAATGCGGGCAGGATGGTATTCGTCCCGGCAAACGTCAGCCCGATGCTGAAGAAGACGTAATCCGTGATGAATCCGAGCCAGTTGAATTGGCGGTCGCGGCGGGAAAATGTGGAGAGAGCCATTCGGCGGATTATAACCCGCGCCTGCGAACTTCTTTCCATCGCTCACGCGGCCATCCCATCCTCCCCCCTGAAAAATAACCCATGTACGTTTTTTCCTCCCTTCATTTTCCTTTCTCATCCTTCAGTTCCGATGAAGATACTTTGAATGAACCCTCCTCATTCCTGTCCTAACCCCCTCTCCCCGCCCTCGCCCCGGAAGATCTCCGTGGCTCAGGCACCCCTCTCCCCCTTCCCCTTACGGGGAAGGGGGAGAGGGGGTTAGGACAGGGCGAATGGTTGAACGTATGGGATGATATCGAAATGAATTAC
>CAZYSF010000060.1:0-3168 GCA_964649635.1 uncultured Anaerolineales bacterium
AAAAAAACAACCTCTTCGTCAAGAAGAGGTTGTTTTTTTCTGGCTTTATATTCCAGGTTCCCGATGCTTATTAATTCGAAGGTGTGAACTCAACCCAATCCACCTGAAAGAGAAGTGGGCTGGTGTACTGGAACGAGCCAAGCCAGCTGTCCAAACCGATCCCGGGCCATATGTTTAAAAATATCTTCGCATGGTGCGTGGGCATTGCGCCGCGTGAGCCGGTTTCGGTATGCACCAGTTTGCCGTCCACATACCATTTGATATATGCCGCCGTCCACTCGAAGGCATAGGTGTGAAACGCTTCCGATGAATCGAAGCCCAGGTTGACCAGAGTCTCGTGCCCGCCGACGCCGTTGGTGTAGTAGTTGGTCTGCATCCTGGTGGGGTCTTTGCCGAGAATTTCAATATCCACTTCGTCCCACGGCTGATTGTCGGAGGGGCCGGTATATGTGAAGAGCGCGCCGCTCATGACACCCCGGGCTTTGGCCGCCTTGAAACGCGATTCGTACATCCCATAGCCATACAATTCGTTCGAACGATACTCGCCCGAGGCATACGGCCGGTTGGAGCAGCCGGACGGGCAGGATTTATCATCCAGGGTGATGGTCATAATGCCATCCGAGAAAGCAATATGATCGGCGCGCCAGCCGGTGTTGAATCCGCCGCCGTTCGTCCAGCCGTCGGATTTGGAAAAAAGAGAGGTGTTGAAGGAATCCAGATCGTCCAGAAGGCCGCCCATGGGGGAGGGGATGAGCGTATGGGTGGGCGTCAATGGAACCGGCGTGTCGGTGGGTGGAACCGGTGTACGGGTCTGCGAGGCGGTTGCCGATAGTGCGGCGACATCGGCGGAGGTGGAGGAGGCGGTGGTTGACGCGTTGCAGGCTGCCAAACCCGCCAATAGCAAAGTGAAAGAAATTAATCGTTGCATTTCATGGCCTTCTTCGTGTCCTTGCAAAACAAAGTCGGTTTACGCCACAAGAACTGGATTATTTCCGGAAAACCCGGTTACATTAGTTTACTTATGGCAAGGATTTTATTGGATTAATTATATGGTTATAAGGACAGCTCGGCCGCAATATTTACCATTCGTTTACACAAGGAGAGGAAGCCGAATGTTTTCAAGCAATAATCGCGCATAAGCGGTTGATGGATATCGCGGGATCGCGCCGACCGAACACCGCCTGGCCTTCCATTTTCACCCCGCATTCCTTTTTGCGCTGATCCATGATGCCGCCAGCGGCACCGACGGCGGGCAGCCGTGGGCGATGTTACTTTACGCGTTCACCGGCGGAACGGTGATGCTTCTCACGGCTTACCGGATTCTATCGGCGATGGGAGCCAAGCCGAAGGACTTGCTTGTCTCGGGCGGGGAAAAGGCAGTCATCGGAGGAGAATCGCTTTCCCGTTCGTAATCCAAACGGGTTTCGAATATGGAGAGCACCATCATGGATGGAATGAAAACCGGCACGGTCGGGAAGACGACCGTGCCGGTCTGTTTACTGGCGGTGCGAACGTGAGAAGAAACGCATCTCCGTGCGCACATCTACGCGGGTGGATCCCAATTCGTCGTCCACCCTCCCTGGATCGTCATCTGTTGTATGAACAAATCCACGCGCCCCACCGGCGGGGATTGCAGGAACACCCGCCACCGGTAGATGCCGGATCTGAGAGACGTCTCCGGTCCTCCGCCCGCCTCGGGCGGATTATTCGCCCCCACGACCACATGCAGGATCTCCGGGGGTGTCTGAACGGATACGGAGAAACCCGGCATGTTGTTTTCCAGGATGTATTCTGCGCGGAGGACGGTGAGCGGATGCCCGCTGACCGGGAAAGTTTTTCCGATTTCCCATTCCTGACCGGCCCGGGGATTCTCTCCGGTATCGAACGAAAAGGTCAACGGATCCCGGAGGAAAATGTAAAGGGAATCCAGCTTGATGGTGACCGGTCCGCGCAGATTTTTCCCGCTCACGCGCAGCGACCAATAGGCGCTGTTGGATGCGATGAGTTCCTCGGGCACCGATCCGATGTTCTCGACCGGCAGGATCCGGCCGTCCCGGTCCGTCAGGGTGAAATCGGAACCGCTGGCATCGGCCATGGCGTATTGTCCTTCGTCCCATTCGAGGATCCCGATCAATAGGTATCCGTCCTCGAGTTCGGAAATCCTCTCAACTCCGATGCTGATTCCCGGGAAGGTTGGCTCCTCCACGGTTGCCGTCATGGCAGGCGCGGGCGATACCGTGGCGGTCGGCTCCACGGTGGCAAACAGGGCGGGCGCGTCCGTGGGGACAAGCTGGAAGGGGATCTCCCAATTCGCGGGGTAAACCCCCGTGGCGGTCATCGGAATACAGGGAATGATCTGCGTGGCCTCCTTCTCCTGCGACGGAATCGGGGGGAAGCTTTCGTTCCAGGTGAAGTCGCCGCCCAATGGTCCGCCGCCCCCGCCGATCGATGACATCCGGCTTCCGCCGGGCAGCACAAGGAAAGATACGCCTTCGCACAGATCCTCCCCGCCCGGCGCCGCGGGGCCGGTGACGGGCAATCCCGCCACGCTGAAGCGGATCTTCGTCGCGGATGAATCGGCGACCACGGAATCGAGTGTGATGGCGATGCCCTCCCGTTCCACCCGGACCGGCTCCGCCAGTATGCGCACGGGCGCATTCACGGAGACAAATCCGATGCCGGGGATAAATCCGAGCGCATTATGCACGGCGGCGATGACCCGCTCCGGCCCGGCGATTATGATTGCGGAGAACGCCAGAACGAGGATTGCTCCCGCGGCGGCAAGCCGTATCCGGCGTTGCTGATGGCGACGTCGATCTGGCGCCAGGACGACCGCGCCGGGTCTCGCACGATCCCGGGCACCTCGCCGGCAACGTCCACGCCGGACGCGGCACCGAACCCGAGCCTCGACCACATGTCATGGAGCACCGTGGCCGCCTCCTGGGCGGTCGGGCCCAGCTTGAGGGACGTCTTGGACATCACGACGTTGCGCGACCAGGCCACGGCGTCCTCGAACGTCTGGCTCCCCTTCGAGCCCTTGTCGGCGTTCTGGACGAAGGCCTTGCCGCCGTCGAGGCGCAGGATCGCCTGGTCCCGCACGCGGGAGGTCCGCTTCACGACACCCGCCTCGAGGACGGCGGCGGCGGTGACCATCTTGAAGACCGAGCC
>CAZYSF010000061.1:0-2275 GCA_964649635.1 uncultured Anaerolineales bacterium
AACCAAGCCGAGCCGCTGGCCCGCCTTCACGCGCACGCCGCGCTGGATCCCATCGGCGACTTCCGAGAGGTGCGAGCCATAGTAACGGATCCCGTCGTCGCCGATGATCGCGACGCTTAAGCCGCCCGCGACGGCCGGATCGTCCGAATCAGGATTCCATAGATCTCCGAGGGAAACAAAATCGACCGTTCCGGCGGTCGCCGCGACAAATTCCGTCCCAATCAACGCGTAGATATCGGTCGCCGGGTAGGCATGGCCGCCCGAGGCAAAATCGGCCGCCGACTGCGGTTGAACGGGGAAGACATATTTATGGGTATTCTCGGTGCGGGAAGGGGTATAGGTTAGGGTGATGGTTGGAGAGAGCGTGGCTGTGGGCGTGGGCGGATTTGTCTCTGTATTCGTGCGCGTGCGTGAAATGGCAAGGGTGGGCGAGTCGGCGGTGATCACCACGGGTGATGGAAGAGCATCCGTCGCCGCGATTATGCCTGGCGGCGCGTCCCCGCAAGCCGGGAGAAAAAATAATAACAGGACCGGCAGGTTCCAGATAATTTCTTTCTTGAACATAAATGTATTATGCCAATAAATCGGGCTGCTGCCTATTGAATAATGAAATCGGCCATGCACTCCAAAAAGCGGGCGGACTGCGGGAAAAAGCAGGTCAGCCCAACCGGGCAGCAGCTTCCTCTCATTCCTCGATCCCCTGATTCATCCGCCGGGGGAGAAATCTAACGAAGTAATTGGGGCGGAATTAAAAACGCAAAGCGCCGGAAGCGGCGCTCCATTTTCCCCCATGACAGGCATCCTCGGATTTCCCATTCGAACGGATTATTTAATTTCTTCGTCCGGATCGGATAAACTCGGCCCCTTCCGCGGAAACTGGCCGGTGGTGCCTGTCGGCCTCGGCTGCGTATTCCCGGTTCGGCCCAATTGGCCGGTGCCGGTGCGCGGAAACTGCCCCGTCCCGCCCTGCGAAGGCTGACCCGTACCGGTCCGTCCCAACTGCCCGGTACCAAGCCGCCCCAGCTGGCCGGTCCGGCCGATATTCTTCTCCTCGGCGGCAACTTCTTCCTCGACTTCCGAGATCACTCCGATCCCCTCGACCATCTGGCGGTTGAAGAGGACCGCCGGCGCGCGCGTAACCAGCTGCGGGAAATATACCGGGATCAGCGTGGCGTTGAACAGCGCGGTGAACTGGCTGTTGCCCTGGAACATCTGCGCGGAAAAATCGAATTTGCCCGGACTCTCAAGGATCCCGAACATTTCGAATCCATGCAGGCTGGCCCAGATGCGGTAGGAGATCAGGCGCGTGAATCCGGCGCGGGCGATGGTGATGCGCCCGAGGTCGGCGGTCTTTTCGCACAGCACGGCGATGACGCGCGATTTGACCATTCCCCAGGTGTTGAACTGCGCCACAACCTCCTGCGGGCGGTGCAGGCGGACGAGCGAGGCGTTCTCGATTTCAATGTACGAATCGGTCGGATCGCTGAGCAGCCCGATCAATCCCGCGGCCGTCACCGAAATCATTCCATTGACGCGGTAGTTCTGCGTGATCACCGAGGTTGGAACGAGGTCGCGGGGCATTCTGGATTCCATTGTCTATCCCTCTTTCCCGTTCACGCGGCGGCCCTGAAGCCGACGTAGATCGTCACCGGTTCCGAACTTCCCTCCACCCAAAGCAAGCCCTGCCCCGCGCGAATATGGCGGTTGGCCGCTCCCAGCGGGGAAACCATCTGGATCTGGGCCGTCTGCTTGCGAACCTCGGCCAGCTCCGCGCTGGTCAGCGCCGGGCCGGAATCCACGATCGAAAGCACCACCCATTCGCCCAAGGGCAGCTTATCGGCATTATTGATCGCAAACGGGCCGCTCGGCTCCCCGCCGTTCAGCCGGACGAGCACTAGATCGATCGGGGTGCGGTTGCTGCGCGCGATCGACCAGCCGAACAGCGTCTGCAGCCCGGATTGCGCCGCCTGCGAATTCCCGAATACGTTGGGAAATTCCCCGGCCATCTGGGTGAGGATCGCGACTTTCTTCATCTCGGCCGCCGGACGGACCGCCAACAACGCGTCCCCGATCGCCTTGCGGTATTGAAACACTTCCGTTCCGGCCGGCGCCGCGGGAGCCGCTCTCGGTTCGGCCGGGAGCCGCTTCAGCCATTCCTCCACCTGCGCGCGCAGCTTCCAGAGATTGGCGCGGTTGGGAAGGTTAGGATTGGTGCCGACCACCTTCGCCACCTCGGCGATGAAGGTCATCATCGCCTGGCGGAATTCGGCGGGGG
>CAZYSF010000062.1:0-2169 GCA_964649635.1 uncultured Anaerolineales bacterium
CCGCCGATAATTTCCCGCCAGGCTGCGGATGATTGCGGCGCCAATCCTGTGACCGCCGCTCCAGATTAAGATAGGAGATCGCCCCCCATTTGGAAGGGTTCCCGGATGCTTGCCGGCTGGCGACGAAAATTTCCTTCGCGCCGAGCGTAAACTCAACCGTCCGGGATTTCGCCGTCTTCCAGATGACGGCGGGCGCGGAACCGTTCATCACGCGGGTCGGATATCCGAGTGCCTTGCCCCACGCTCGCAGCAGCCCGATTGCGCGTTCCCTCCGGCGGCGTTCGATTTCCGCCGGCCGCAGCATGCCGCGCAACGCGGCGGCATCCTCGGCGGTCAGACCCTCGCGCTCAAGCCGGCGCAGGGTAAATTCCCGGGCGAGCCGGATATCCTCGCGATCCCCCGCCGCGATCGCCTCCCCGTCCAGCGTGATCTGCCGCCACGCCGCCAGGGCGGTCCGTTTCCCGGCCGTTGCGATTTTCCCTGCGCGCGGAGTGAGTTTGCCGTTTCTTATGCGCGCAAAGGATTCCACCGCGCCGGCCAGCAGGTCTTCGATGGACAGTTTTGCGACTGAGGCGATCTCCGCCGCGTCCAATTGAGGATAGAAGGCATGCAGGATTTTTCCGGATGTGGTTTTCGTTCCATGGAGCCGAAGGCGGAGCTTTGCCGCGGCAGCGAGTTTATTCCGAAGAAGAGCTTCCGGTATCCTTTCGGCGGGAGACGGGATGTTGCGCTGAACAGGGACGTGAACGCAATAGCAGCCCGGCCGGCGGCTTCCATCCGCCGCCGGAAGGTGGGAAATGTGTTCCGCGCGGGCTCCGTTCTTCTCCAGCAGATTCAGGAGATCATGCAGGGCGGCTTTCCCGTCGTCGCGGATATAAATGTGCGCGCGGCTTCCGGATTTCCCTGACCGTCGCAGGGCATGGGCTGCGGATACTATTCTGGCTTCGGCCGTTGGGCCATGCGCGCCTTCCGTCCAGGCTTTTCTCAACCAGGCAGCCTGGATCGCAAACCGGTGGTTATCAAGGCTGGAGCGGCTCGCCGGAACGCTGAAAACCATCCCGTCAACCGATCCCTCGGGGAGTCCATCCGCCGCAGGCTCAGGCCCTGTCCCGACCAGGATCAGCGCATTGGCGCGGCCGGCCTCCAAATCGGCGAAGGAGTGCCCGATCACCGCATCCTTGAGAATTTTGTTGCTCTCCGTTTTTATGGCGTACCAATTTCGGAAGCCGGCTTCGAAGGCGAGCCAGGGATTTTCTTCCCGCTGCGCGGCGGCCCGTCCGCGATTGCCGGTCGATCCGGTCCGGGACGGCCGTTCGCGCGGTTGTTCCGTTTCGAACGCCGAGACGAAGACGGCCCGCAGTACATCGCGGGCGGAGGTCTCGGCCAGGTTTTCCACCGCATGCAGAATTATGGAAAGCGCGGCGGCTGTGCGCCGGTTCATGAAATCCGAAGGGTAGCGGCGGGTGCCTTCTGCCGCGGGAAGCTGCAGGATCGGATGCCAGAAGGGGATCTCAAGCCGGGCGATGCCTTCCTCCGCGGACTGATCGGCCGGATCGGGCTTTTTCGTCAGATGTCGGCCGGCGCAGGAACAGGACTATTCGATCCGGCAGGCTTGGCCGGCCCGGCGTTCGACGGCGCCTATGATCCCGATGTTTCCGCACTTTGGGCAGCGGGTCGCGAAGAGCGCGGATAATGCCTCCCGGCAGGCTTCGCGCACATCTTCGAACGCCCATCGCAGCAGGGGCAGGCTGGCCGGGCGAAGGAGGACCTCGGCGAAGAACGCGTTGACGGGATCGCGTTCGATGGCGATCGCGCGGCGGCCGAGGCGCAGAATTTCAAATGCCATGGCACCGCAAACACTTAACGGATCCAGGACGACATCGCGCTCCCGGGTATGGGAGCGGATGATCTTCGAGATCATCGGCGATTGCTCTGGCACGGCGGGGAGCGGATTCGGATTCATCGCGGATTTCCCCGGGCGAAAAAGGTGTCATGCTGAGCGAAGCGAAGCATCTGTTGCTGCGTTTTAAGACCCTTCGCTGCCCCCGCTCGCGAATTCTTCACATCGGAAGACCACCGATGCTTATCGTTCCCATCGCTTCGCAACCATCCCCGCTCAGTATCAAAAGGCGAGCGGTGATGCTTCGCGAGGGCAGGCGGGGGGCAAGC
>CAZYSF010000063.1:0-5700 GCA_964649635.1 uncultured Anaerolineales bacterium
GCTGGCGCTGCCGGCGCTCGAGCAGGCTGTAAGCTATCAGAAGCGCGCGGCGCGGGTCGGGTTCGACTGGCCGGCGATCGAGGGGGTGAAGGCCAAGGTGGCCGAAGAGCTCGCGGAGCTGGAAGCCGCCGCGGACGAGCAGGAACGCGAGCATGAACTAGGCGACGTGTTCTTCGCAGTCGTCAATTTGGCGCGCTGGCTGAAGGTGGACGCGGAATCGGCGCTGCGAAAATCCAACGCCCGTTTTCGCAAGCGCTTCGGGCATGTGGAGGCAGCTTCCGCGCTAAGCGGCAAATCGCTCAAGGATATGACGCTCGAGGAATTGGACGCGTTATGGGAAGAGGCGAAGGCTGAAGAATAAATCTCACCGCAAAGCCCGCCCTGATCGGGATGGGCCAGGGACGCAAAGGGCGCAAAGGTAAAAAAGTTATTCATCATCGGTTTAATCATCCCGTGAATACAAATAAAAACTAAGTAATATAAACTCCGCATACCATCCCATCCTCCTCC
Organism: uncultured Anaerolineales bacterium; assembly: GCA_964649635.1. Taxonomy (GTDB): domain Bacteria; phylum Chloroflexota; class Anaerolineae; order Anaerolineales; family RBG-16-64-43; genus JAFGKK01. Next base: position 511 of record CAZYSF010000063.1, read on the forward strand.
CCCTTCCCCTCCTCCCTTCCTGTATGGCGGGAAGGGAGGAGGGGCGTTTTGAATGTGATGGATTGATTAAATGATCCGGTGGGGGAGGAGGGATGGGATGGTTCTGATTACGGTTTTATTGCCAGCATCTCCGCAAACGCCGCATCCACATTTAAGCCCCCGTATCCGTAACTGTTGTTGGGGATTGCCGACGGTGAATCCGATCCGCATAGACAGGGAGTTCCCCGCTTTTCCATGATCCCGCAGGACTGGATGGCCATCATCGGACGCGCCGAACGGCGCAGAACGTCTTCGGTGCGCCCAATATCGCCGATGAGTTCGGGAAACGCCGACCACAACAGGGCCACCGCGCCGGTCACATGCGGGGCGGCGATCGAGGTTCCGGCCGAGATTGTATATTTGCCGCCGGGAATGCTGGAGCGGACCAGCCAGCCGGGCGCGGTGATATCCGGTTTGAGGATTCCGCCCGCCGGGCCGCGGCTGGAAAAGGAAGCCAGCCAGTCGAGCTCGTCGCTCGCACCGACGGTGAAGACATCGCCGGAGCTGGCGGGCGGATCGACGGCCGTTCCGCAGGCCGGCCCTTCGTTCCCGGCGGCGGCGATCATCATGATCCCCGCCGCGCGCAGGATGCGGAAGGCCGGGGCGAGCGTGTCCGCGCCGCAGCCTTCCCGTTCGGGGCAGCCCCAGGAGTTGTTGATCACGTGCGGGGCGAGCTCGGGGCGTCCGTCGCGGAACGGATCGCCGCCGAGCGGAAACGGCGCCAGGAAGAACTCCATGCACGAAAGGTACGCCCCCGGATTGCCGATCCCGTAGCGCATGTTGCGGCAGGCGATCCATTTGGCGCCGGGCGCCATCCCGATCCGGTTTTCGGTTCCGTCCGCCCCCACGGCCGTCCCCAGCGTGTAGGTTCCATGACCGACATCGTCCCACGGTGCCGGCGTGCCGTTCCACGGGTCATACCAATTGTAATCATGGGAGGCCGCGCCCTCCGAGGCGCCGCGGTATTTGGATCGGAGCGCCGGGTGGGTCCAATCCACGCCGGTGTCCGCCCCCGCCACCACGATCCCGCTCCCATCCACCCCCCGTTCCCAAACCGAAGGCGCGCCGACAGCGGTGATGTTCCATTCCACACCCAGACCCGGGATGGGGAGGGCCAGCAGATCCATGGATTCGTTGTAGTTCATGATCCGCACGTCCGGATTTAGCGCCACCGCCTGGACGTCGGCGCGGCCGGCGAAGCGTGGCATCAGGCCGGTCCGTCCAAAAACCTCGATCATGTTGATCAGGTAATGCGGGCGGTATTCCACACCCAAGCGGTCGAGCTCGGCCCGGACCGGAGCCTGTGCGCGCTCCGCGGTGGCGGTGAGCGCCTGATACATGAAGTCTATCCGCCGGGTCCGATCGGGTATCGATTGCGCGCCCGACAGGTCGGCTTGCTCGCGGAATACGATCAGGAATCCGTCCTCGCTGAACCCGGGATTGCCCCACGCGGCGTATCCGGCCGATGATCCGGCCAGGGCGATGAGGGCGAACGCGGCCGAAACCGACAGCCGCAACGCGGCGGGCTGGTTCTTCGCGACGGCGTTGACGGCTATGCGGACGGCGGCAAAAACCAGGCTGAGCAGGAGCGCCAATCCAAGGCTTTCCATCGCGGCCGGATGCGGGAGTGAGAATTCCATCCGCCAATCCACCCAGGCCGGGAATCCGAACTCGAAGGCCGTGTGGACAAGGATCGCGCCCCATAACGATCCCCGCGCGGCAAGTTCGGTGGCCAGCAGACCGATCGCGATGGCATTAAACAAGCGGAGGCCGGAGACCCAATCCCCAAGCGGGAGCATGTATCCCGTTTGCATCGCCAGCCCAACCAGGATCCCCATCAAAAATCCCAGCCGGGGCCGGCCGGTGGCGCGCGCCACCAATGCCGCCACAGCGCCGCGCAGGAGCAGTTCCTCGCCGACTCCGTAGGAAAGCGCTTCGGCCAGCGCCGCGAGGGTGGCCCCGATCGACCCCAAAGCCCCGAAAACCATCCATGGCAGAAGCAGCAGAACGGCGGCGCCGCCGGCCAGGAGCAGCGGGGAGGCGGCCGGTTTGCCGAGCCGGGCGGAAGCACTGCGGTGAAGCGGGCGAAACACAATCCCGAGCGCGATCACTGTTAGCAGAAGGCGGATCAATGAAGGGAAGACGGATTGTTCCGGGAACGCCAGCCCGGCCAGAGCCCATGCGAGCATGAAGCCTGCGGTGAGCAGGAGGCCGCCGCTTGCGGCATGGAGTATTTCCCGGCCTTCCCCTTTGCTGGTCGCCCTCCATACCGGGAAAAGAACCAAACCCTGCAGGAAAAAGGAGAACAGGGAAATGCACAATCCGATGACCGGTTGCGGCAGGTTGCCGGTCCGGGGAACAAGGCTGAAGAACGAAAAACTCTGGGGGATGAAATCGAAGGTCAGCATACCCGCCGCCAGCGCGAGCAACGGCGCAAGCGCCAGCCAGCCCGAGAGCAGGATTCCAAGCAGCATGGAAATTGCCAGCCGGTTGCCGGACTTTTTTGGAGATGCGAGGGGATCTTGGTTTGTCATATCGAAATTCCTGGATTGGGCGGGAGGATCGCCGTGTGATTTAAAGCCCGGTCTTCCGTTTCATTCATACAACGGAGGATGCAGTAATAAAATCATAAACGCAAAGCCGCAAGGGCGCATAGAAGGTCGGGAAGAAAAATCAACGCGGTTCGATGTGAGCATCGCGCAACTCCAGATCCGGGCGGTTGACTTCGATCCAATGCAGCGCGGATTGCAGCACCCGTTCATTATGGGCCGGATCGTTGCTGACGGCGACGCAGGCAACGGCCGCGCCGTCGCGGGCATCCAGGCGGGCGATCTCGGCAGCCGCTAGCCCGAAACGGCTTCTAAGTTTTGCCAGCAGCGGCTGGATGCGGCCGCGCTTCTCCTTGAGCGAGAGGCAGCCGGGTATCTCCAACTCCAGCACGCAGACGGTGATGTGCATGGAAAGATTCTGCTACCGCTTGGGCGAAGGGTCAAGCCGCAGGATAAGGTCCAAGGGCGGGCCGAACGCGCGGATCATTCGGTATAATGACCTGCGCGTCCCGGCGGAAACGCATTCCCCGAACGGCGTTCTTGGATCCCGGCGCCGGGAAACGCGGCAGGAGGAGCATGCAATCCACATCGAACGGCATGGCGGGCGGCAAACCCGCCCCGGATCAGGAAGTCATCATCCTGGGGACCGGGCCGGCGGGGCTGGCGGCGGCGGTTTACGCGGCGCGCGCCGAGCGCCATCCGCTGGTGCTGGCCGGCCCGGAACCGGGCGGGCAGGTTTCCCTGACCTATACGATCGAAAATTATCCGGGTTTTCCAGAAGGGGTGCAGGGCCCGGATCTGTACGAATTGTTTCAGAAACAGGCGCAACGGTTCGGCGCGGTTGTGGATTATTCCTCCGCGACGGCACTCGACCTGAAATCAACCCCCTTCCGCGTAAATGCCGATACAGGCGAGTTCCGGACCAGGGCGCTCATCGTGGCGACCGGGGCGAGTCCGCGCAAACTGGGAATTCCGGGAGAAGACCTGTTGCGCGGCAAGGGCGTATCCTACTGCGCCACCTGCGACGGGGCCTTCTTCCGCAACAGAAGCGTGATGGTGGTCGGCGGCGGCGACAGCGCGCTCGAAGAAGGCCTCTTTCTGACGCGCTTCGCCTCACAGGTTACGATCGTCCACCGCCGCAACGAACTGCGTGCCGGAAAGATCCTGCGGGACCGGGCGGCGCAAAATCCGAAGATCCGGTTCCTGCTGGAGACGGTTGTGGAAGAAATCCGCGGGCCGGACAGCGTGAAAAGCGTGGCCCTGCGCAACGTCTCGAGCGGCAAAACCGACGTGCTCCCGGCCGACGGGGTTTTTGTCTTCATCGGCCACGATCCGAACACCGCTCTGTTCCGCGGTCTTTTGGATATGGATGAAAAAGGATACCTGCGGGTCGATGACCGGATGCGCACGAGCGTGCCGGGCGTATTCGCGGCGGGCGAAGCAGCCGACCCGACCTTCCGGCAGGTGGCCACATCCGCCGGGATGGGCGTCGCGGCGGCGATCTCCGCCGAGCGCTGGCTGGCAGAGCATCAATGAATCCACGAAGTACACGAAGGAAAACCTGAAGGACACGAAGAAGTTTAATAATTGGATCCTTCGTGAACTTAAGGTCTTCTTCGTGCCCTTCGTGGAGTCAAAACAGCCCCTTGACAGACCCATATAACTGTGCTATCCTTTGACTTCGTAGGATACCAGTTGGTTCACGTTGGAAGCAGTAACGACAGTGGCTCACGGTACATCCGTGAGCCACTTTTTGTTCTAGTCTTTCCGATGGAACAGATTGTCGTCCTAACACAGTTCTTTTTGCCAAAAGGAGGCAAATACAATGTCTGAGCGTATCACCGGCACGGTCAAGTGGTTCAACGGCGGGAAAGGCTACGGCTTCATTTCCCGGGAAGGCGGCGAGGATGTGTTCGTTCACTTCTCCGCTATTCAAGGCGAAGGATACCGGAACCTTGAAGAAGGCCAGAAGGTCGAATTCTCCGTTGAAAAAGGCCCCAAGGGTTTGCAGGCTTCCAACGTTACTGTAGTTAAGTAATCATATCCTGTCAACCAAAAACGCCCCGGCGGGCAACCGCCGGGGCGTTTTTTTTATTAACAAGTTGTTGAAAAAGGAATAAACAGGTGTCATTGCGAGCGACCGGGAGGGAGCGAAGCAATCTCCCCCCTCTATAAAAAAAGGGGGATTGCTTCGTCGCTTCGCTCCTCGCAATGACACCCTCAGCCTTTTTCAATACCCTGTTAATCCAACGGGGATACAATTCATATTACCTAATCTTGCCGCGATTGCCGCACGGCCATACACCTTTATTATCCGGCCCATGGGCGCATTGGAGGATTCCACTCGATGAAGAACACAAAACATCTCCTTTGGGTATTCGGTTCTCTATCCATCGCTTGCGCGGGTCAATCCATAATCATGAATCGCAACTCCTCGACCGCTCCTGCGGTTGCGCGGACCGCCGCCGCCGGCTCCGGCGGCTCCAATACCCGCCCGCCGGACGGAGCTCCTGCCGCAGGATTGGTTAATCCCGCCGACCTGGTCTACCTGGGCGCGTTCCGCCTCCCCGGCGAAGAGACGCCGCCGAGGACATTCGCCTAT
>CAZYSF010000064.1:0-7326 GCA_964649635.1 uncultured Anaerolineales bacterium
TCCCAAATAACGGTCCGCAATTTCCATTCCCGGTGAAAACAAACGCCGTGATCAATCAGCCAGATGCGGCCCGAGCGGTCGCGCAAGACGTGCATCGCCTTGCGATCGGCGTTGTTGATCAACACATCGAAGGCCGCGACCCGGCGCATCGCCTCCGGATCCCGGTCCCGAATCAGGAAATAATTCTGTTCCAGATCCAGGTCCATATATTCCTGGAAGGAACCCGGCCCCAGCGGACCATTCTTGCGGAAAACGGTGGGCGGCACAAAATCCCAGCCCAACAGACAGGCGAGTTCATAGGCGGCGGCCTCCCGTTTGGCGAGGGTTCCGGCCGGGAAATCCCACAGCGGCCTTTCGCCGCGTACGGGTTTATAAACCGCCTGGAGCGATCCGGCGGGGGAGTTCAATTGGCAGAGAAACGTGGCGTTCGAACCCAGGCGGAACATCCCGCGCACCTCCACGGCGCCTTCGCGGAGGATCCGCAGCGCGGCCGCCGCCGCGGGCGGACGCGGCTGGGGGTCAGTGTTTGTGTCCATTGCGGCGGGGACAGAAATGGCCCGAGGGATCGATCGGTTTCCCGCAGTTGCCGCAAATCGGCCGGCCGCGCTGCGCAAGCTCCGTGCCCCAGCGCGCCATGCGGAGCAACTGGGTGCGGGTGCACCAAAGCGATGCTTCCGCCGGTTCGCCCCCGCCGCTTACGTCTTCCACCGCCTGCCGCAGGACAAACAGCAGCCGGTCCTCCTTTTCGTCGTACCCCAGCCCCATATTCCCGATGTGAAATGCCGCATCCACCGGCTGCGTCAATCCCATCTCGGATTCCTCGTATCCGGCATCCGGCGGCACGAGCGCCGGAAAACGCTCCTGCAGATCGTCGAGAAACTGTTCGATCGATGCCGCCAGCATCAGCACCTGTTCCTTTTCCGCCCGCAGGGTGACAAAATTGCCGCCGCCGGCGGCCTGCAGGAAAAAAAAGCGGTGACCGGGCTCGCCGACCGCCCCGACGGTTATTCGCTCCACGGGCCGGATCTCAAAATGGGAAGAGGGCATGGGATTAACCGATCGGCTCCTATTCCGATTTCACATGCAAGGGCGATCCCGCGGGCAGGTTGATCCCCGCCACCCGGACCGCCTTGCGGTTGAAGATGAGCACCGAAACGGACGCCGGATCCGTGACCAGTGTGTGATAGGCCGCGAGCGGCATCTGCAGGAAGTGCGCGAGCGTTAGGCGGATGGTATCGGCGTGGGTGAAGAGCGCGACGATGCCCGTCCCCTCCCCGGCGAGGATCTCCTCCATCATCCGCACCGCGCGCTCCTGCGCCTCCGTCAGGCTTTCCCCTCCCGGGTAGCGCACCATGGAGGGCGTGTGATGGACATCCTGCCAGATGGCCAGCCCGCGCAGTTCGGTGAACGGTTTTCCAGTCAGCTCGCCGAAATCCACCTCCTGGAGCCGCTCATCCTCGCGGATCGGCTTTTCCGCCGCCCGCGCGGCCGGTTCCGCCGTCTCCCTCGCGCGTTCGAGCGGCGAGGAGTAAACCGCGTCGAGCGGGATCGACCGCAGCATCGCCGCCAGCGCATCGGCGTGCGCGCGCCCCTCCGCATTCAGGTGAATATCCGGAAGCCGCCCGGCCAGCCGTTCCCCCAGCCAATCGGTTTCGCCATGGCGGATAAGGAGCAGGACGGTCATCCGGTTTCCTCCAATCCGTTCCGCCGGATCACGCCCGCGTACCAGTTGAAGGAGGATTTGGGTGTCCGTTTCAGTGTGGTGAAATCGATGTGGATCAATCCGAACCGCATGGCATACCCCAAATCCCATTCGAAGTTATCCGTAAGGGACCAGACGAAATACCCGCGCACGGGGATATCCTTCGCCATGGCTCCGTGCAACCGTTCCAGGTGACGCCCAAGATAGGAAATGCGTTCCGGATCGCGCACCGCGCCCTGCGCATCCGGCGCATCGTCCACGGGTATGCCGTTTTCGGTCAGCAGAATCATCGGCGGGCGGTAGTCGCTCCACACCCGCTCCACCAGTTCGCCGATCCCGGGCGGGTAGATTTCCCACATCGGGGAAAATTCTCCGTGCCTGGGGCGGACCATCTTCCCGCCCATGACCGGGACCCACCATCGCCGGGATATTACGTGGCGGGTGTAATAGTTCACACCGAGAAAATCGATCGGTTCCGCGATCTTTGCCAGATCGCCGTCGCGGACGGGCGGCGCGAAGGGCCCGAAACGCCGCCAGAGGTCCGGCGGATAAGATCCGCGAAGGATGGGATCCAGGCAGATGCGGTTGGAAAGCACATCGAAGACGGCGGCCGCCCGTCGGTCGGATTCCGTTTCCCGCTCGGGGTAAACCGGTGAAAGGTTCAGCGCAATTCCGACCCGCGCCGGGCGCGGCGATGCCGCCCGGATGGCCCGCACCGCCTCGCCGTGCGCCAGGAGCATAGTGTGCATGGCGTGGGTGTAGGCGCCCGGGTGGCGCACCCCCGGCGCATGCGACCCGGTCATATATCCGAGCAGCGCCGCGACCATCGGTTCGTTTAGCGTGATCCACCAGTTGATGCGATCCCCGAGGCGCGCCGCCACGGTCTCCGCGTACTCCCCGAAGGCCGCCGCGGTGTCGCGCTCCGGCCAGCCACCCTTCTTATGAAGTGCGAGCGGCAGGTCGAAATGGTAAAGCGTGGGGAACGGTTCGATGCCGCGTTCAAGCAGGCCATCCACCAGGCGGTCGTAAAAATCCAGTCCGCGCTTGTTGACGCCGCCCCCGCCCCCGGGAATGACCCGCGCCCACGAGACCGAGAACCGGTACGCCCCGACTCCCAGCGCTTTTATCAGATCGAGATCTTCCTGCCAGCGGTGATAATGATCGCAGGCGACGTCGCCGTTTTCCCCGCGCGCGGTTTTCCCGCGGCGGCGGGAGAACCAATCCCAGATCGACGGCCCCTTGCCGTCCTCGTTCCAGGCGCCCTCGATCTGGTAAGCCGAGGAGCAAACACCCCAGAGAAAGCCTTTGGGAAAAATCAGGTTTGGCATTTTGGAATCCCTCCCCCATTTGCTTCGCGGATCCGGATGATCCTGGAGTGGGGCTATCCAATCGACGAAGCATAAGGGGGAGAGTTGGCGTTTACGGCAATTCGACGATTTGCGCCGCGGGCGCGTTCTTCATCACCGATTCGATCCCCTCCAAGCAAGCCTGCCGGCTGGAATATCCTTCACCGGAATCCGCGATGGATTTCCCATTCGGGGCAATCAGCCGCCAGCGGTACTGACCTGCCTTGTCTTTGTATACTTCGAATTTATACATACAACCTCCATATAGAATTGGATTCGTAAACCGACCTATCCCCCTTCCCCAACCCCCTCCTTTATCCTCCCCCATTTGTTTCGCCATGGAGAACTTGAAATATCAGAACCCTCCCAATTTGCGAAACAAATGGGGGAGGGCTGGGAGGGGGAAATCACGTATTCCGGAATCCCATCTTGCGCTTGATGCTCTCCGCTTCCTCGTGGGTCGGCGTGGGGAGCGTCGTGGTCTCGGTGACGCCGAGCGCTTTTTCCTGCGCGCGCCGCCAGCGCTCAAGCCGCTCCCGCACGGCGGCCTCATAACCGATCGAAGTAGGCTTGTAAAAGTAGGTGCCCTGCAGCGCGGTCGGCAGATATTGCTGGCCGACGTGATGCTCTTCCAGCTGGTGCGGGTAGACGTACCCTTCGCCGTGCCCCAGGCCCTTGGCGTCGCGGCTGGAATCCTTCAGGTGATCGGGAACTTCGGTGACGCCCTTCTTTTCCACCGTTTCATACGCCTGGAAATAGGCCAGGGCGCTGTTGGATTTCGGCGCGGTGGAAAGGTACAGCGCCGCTTCGATCATCGGGTAGATCCCCTCCGGGAGGCCGACGTAATCGAAGGCCTGGGCCGCGGCATTGGCGACCAGCAGCGCGTTCGGATCCGCCAGGCCGATATCCTCGCCGGCCAGGATCAGCATCCGCCGCAGGATGAAGCGCGGATCCTCGCCGGAATAGAGCATCCGCGCCATCCAGTACAGCGCCGCATCCGGGTCCGACCCGCGCAGGGATTTGATGAAGGCGCTGATCGTATCGTAATGCGCGTCCCCGTCGCGGTCGTAGAGCAGCGCCCGGCGCTGGATCGATTCCTGCGCCACGCTGAGATCGATGCGGATCGCGCCGTCCGCCCCGGGCGCGGTGGATTCCACCGCCAGTTCGAGCGCGTTCAGCGCGTTGCGGGCATCGCCGCCGGAGACGTCGACCAGGTGGGTTTCCGCCTCCGCTTCGAGGATGACCCTGCGGCTGCCGTACCCGCGTTCGGGATCCTCGAGCGCATGCCGGAGCAGCCGGCGCACATCGTCCTGCGAAAGCGGGCGCAGCTGGAAGATGCGCGAGCGCGAAACGAGCGCGCCGATCACCTCGAAGTAGGGGTTTTCGGTTGTCGCGCCGATGAGTACGATCTTGCCGTTTTCCACGTGAGGGAGCAGCGCGTCCTGCTGGGCCTTGTTCCAGCGGTGGACTTCGTCGATAAAGAGGATCGTGCGGATGGCGTGCAGCTTCCGGCGCTCGCCCGCCTCGGCGATCACCCGCCGCAGTTCGGCCACGCCCGCCAGCACCGCGCTCAGGGTTTCGAAATGGGATTTGGTGCTGCCGGCGATGATTTGCGCGAGGGTGGTCTTGCCGCTGCCGGGCGGCCCCCACAGGAGGATCGAGGAGAAGAGCCTGTCGGATTCGATCGCCCGGCGGAGAAGCTTGCCCGGGCCGATGATGTCTTCCTGCCCGGCGAATTCATCGAGCGTGCGCGGGCGCATCCGCGCCGCAAGCGGCGCTTCGCGTTTCATCCGGTCCTTGAGCGCATGATCGAAGAGATCCATGGGCGGAAGTATAGCACGTGCAGAAGAAGGAATCCACGAAGGCACACGAAGGAAAACTTGAAGGACACGAAGATTTGTTATTTTTTTCCTTCGTGTCCTTCTGATCTTTCTTCGGGTGCCTTCGTGGAGTCAATTGATTCCGAGCAATTCGCATAACTTTTTCTTATCCCAATCCACCAAGATCTCCCCGCGAATGTCGAAGGTGGGGGTGGTTTCGTTGCCGTTGGCCCAGCCGCGCACGCGCGCCGCCGCCTCGCGATCCTTCTGGATATTCACTTCCACAAACTCGATGTGATGTTCCTTAAGAAAATTCCTCGCCGTCGCGCAGCTCGGGCACCATTGCGTGCAATACAGAATCACTCCGCCCGTCCCATCCGATTCACCCGATGTCGTTTTTGGTGACATAGCTTCTCCTGGTTTCCGCAAAGATCCAAAGGCCGCCAAGATTTTCCCAAAAAAGGTTTTCTTTGCGCCCTTTGCGTCTTTGCGGTGAGATTTATTCTTCACTTCTTCAGCTCCCGGCCCGCGGCCATGGCCGCCTGCCAGACTTCCTTGAGCGGCACGCCCTTTTCCTCGGCCAGGCGCAGGCAATCCCGGTACTCCGGGGCGGCGTTCATCACCTGCTTTTCCCAACGGGCGATTTTCACCGTCACCGGGCCGTAGGCGGTCTCCACGGTCCGTTCCTCGCGCTCGAGCTTCCGCCGTTCCACCGGGTGCATCCGCACGCCGATGGTGGTCGTCTCGGAAAAGAGGACCCCGAGCGCGGTATCGAGTTTCGATTCATCCACCATCATGGCGAGGGTGACCGCCGGCCGGCTGCGCTTCATCTGGATCGGCGTGAGGTACACGTCCAGCGCCCCGGCCTCGAACAACCGCTCCAGGACGTGCTCGTACCATTGCGGGTTCATGTCGTCGATGTTGGCTTCCACCACCAGGACGCGCTCCCCCGCCGGTCCGACCTCGGCGCTCCCGACCGTCACGCGCAGGAGATTGGCCCACGGCAGGTCGCGCGTTCCGGCGCCGTACCCCACCCGCTCGATCCGCATCGGCGGCGCGCCGCCGAAATCCGCCGCCATGCCCGCCAGCAGCGCGGCGCCGGTCGGGGTTACCAGCTCCGCCTCGACATCCCGCCCGTACACGGGGACTCCGCGCAGCAGTTCGGCCGTCGCCGGAGCCGGGACCGGAAGCAGGCCGTGCGCCGTCTGAACGCTTCCGGCGCCGATGTGCAATGGCGACGCGTAGACCTTTTCCACGCCGAGCAGTTCCAGGCAGATCGCGGTGCCGACGATATCGACGATCGCGTCCACCGCGCCGACTTCGTGGAAATGGATTTTCTCGACCGGCTCGCCGTGCACCTTCGATTCCGCTTCGGCCAGAACGCGGAATGTCCGCAGGCTCCGCTCGCGAACCCGCGCCGCAAGCGCACCGGCCTGAAGGATCGCTTCGATATCCTTCAAATGGCGGGGCGGCTGCTTTTCATCCGTGCGGACTTCCACCGACATCCCGCGGAGACCGGCCTTGTTCGTCTCGCGAATTTCCAGCCGGTACCCGCCAAGGTTGAGCTTTGTCAGCTCGCCACGGAGGGTGTCCGGCGCGATGCCGCAATCGAGCAGCGCGCCGAGCGCCATGTTGCCGCTGATGCCGGAAAAACAATCAAAACAGGCGATTGTGGTCATTGGATTCCCAAAGCCGAAAGGAGGCTTTCATTCTCCGCCGATGATTACCAGCCGTTGGCTGGTCCCATCCATGACCAGCACGAGTTTCGTGATCACCCACTCCCCCTCCACTTTTCTTGCCGTGACATACACCGTTCCGGACCCCTTCGGTCCGGTAACCGGATATGAGATTTCCGCCGTTCCGGATGCGGGCGTTTCGGAAATCTCGCCGCCTACCAGCCACCCCGCTTCGATCGGCGTCCCCAGGAGCTGTTGGGCTCTGGAATTATCCTGGACCACGACCAAAGAATCCTTGAATACCGGGCTGGATTTCATAATCCCGAATATGCCGAGCACACCGGCGGCGCCTGTTCCCACCACGCAAACGGCTGACAGTGTTAAAAACAGGCAAGCAGCCAGGATCAGTACCCACCAGAAACGCGCAAACCAGCTTTTCTTCGGTGCCGGGTTTTCCATGATTCCCTCCTCTTATAAAAACTTGCGCATACCGGTTGCGGCTCCCGAAATGGTTATGGTGATAGAAATTTCTCCAGAACGGGAAACAGGAAAAGGCCTGCCAGGCAGATGGTGATTAAAGCGACGAAAGCGATATTGGCATATCCCAGGACCAATCCGGCGACGGCCAATCCATCCCCGGTCAGCCGGCCTTCGGACCGCGCGATTTCCAACCTTGCCATATTCCCCAACACGATCGCCGCGATCCCTCCCAGCAGCGGGAGAAGGAGCCAAGCCGTCAATCCCATCGCCACGCTGTACATGGCCAGGCCGCTGGTCTTGAA
>CAZYSF010000065.1:0-7373 GCA_964649635.1 uncultured Anaerolineales bacterium
ATTCAATTATTTTGATTGTGCTATTCCAGAAAACGAGGCCATCACAACAAGCCTGATGGCCTCACTATATTAGATGCCATGCATGGACGGGATGACAGCCGCCTCAATTGGCAACGGCAGAGCATTTTATCATGCGCTTAAGTGTGCGTCAAGAACGAGTTTTCTTCGGAGCAAAATTTTCTCCGAGTCCAAGCAGGCCGGTGTCCATACGCGGCGGATGAGTCTTCTCTTCATCCTTGCCAAACTTGACCATGTCGCCGCCTTCACCCACTGCCTCCACTGCCAACCCCAGGCTTTGAAGTTCCTTGACGAGCACGCGGAACGAAGCAGGGATGCTTGGTTCTTCGATTGGCTCACCCTTGACGATTGCTTCGTAAGTGTTGACGCGTCCCTGAACATCATCAGACTTGACAGTCAACATTTCCTGCAAAGTGTAGGCTGCGCCGTAGGCTTCCAGCGCCCACACTTCCATTTCTCCGAAGCGCTGCCCGCCGAATTGCGCCTTGCCACCCAGCGGCTGCTGGGTGACGAGCGAGTATGGGCCGGTGGACCGGGCGTGGACCTTGTCCTCGACCAGGTGGTGCAGCTTGAGCATGTACATCACGCCCACCGTCACGGGCTGGTCGAACGACTCGCCGGTCTTGCCGTCAAACAGCTTCTGTTTGCCGAGGATCGGGCTGGGCACCCCTGTGTCCTGGGTGACTTCCTCGGATTTCTGGCGCAGGGCTTCGCTCGACATGCCCGCAGCGGAGATATTCTGGTCTTTCAGCCACAGCGTCAACCCGGCGTCGATCGCCGCCTGATCCGCCGCATGCCGGTCCGCCAGGGGTGCAGCGGTCGCGCCGTCTTCGAAGCGGAGGAAGGACTGCGGATTGAATCCCTTCTCCTTGAGCCATTCGGCTGCGGCAGCCCGCTGGGCGTAGGTTGTGTCGGTGGTGATCAGATCCTTCTTGTAATGCTTCGAGGGCAGGACGTTCTCAAGGTAGAGCCGGCGAACTTCGTCGTCGTCGACGATGGTTTCCTCGGTCAACCCCTGCTGCTCCGCCCATTTCCACGCCTTGGCGGTCACGTCGGTCCAGGTTTTCTCGATCATCCAGGCGCGCGACAGCTCGGCTTCGATTTCGAATTCGTCCGCCCCGTCGAATACCGGCGAGATGGCGCGGAACCCGAGTTGCGAGACCGCCCACCCCAGGTGTGTTTCCAGAATTTGGCCGATGTTCATGCGCCCCGGAACCCCGAGCGGGTTGAGGATGATGTCCACCGGCGTGCCGTCCGCGAGGAACGGCATGTCTTCGACCGGGACAACGCGCGAGACGACGCCTTTGTTGCCGTGCCGCCCCGCCATCTTGTCGCCTTCGGTGATCTTGCGGCGCTGCGCGACCGATACCCGGACGGTCTTTTCGACGCCCGCCGGCAGGTCGTGATGCTCGTCGCGGGTGAAGATCTTGACGTCCACCACCTTGCCGCGTTCGCCGTGCGGCAGCCGCAGCGAGGTGTCTTTGACGTCGCGCGACTTTTCGCCGAAGATCGCCCGCAACAGTTTTTCCTCGGGCGAGAGTTCCTTTTCGCCCTTGGGTGTGATTTTGCCGACCAGGATGTCGTTCGGGCCGACTTCGGCGCCGATCCGCACGATCCCGTGTTCGTCGAGGTCCTTGAGCGCTTCTTCGCCGACGTTGGGGATGTCGCAGGTGATTTCCTCGGGTCCCAGCTTCGTATCCCGGCTTTCCACTTCGTGCTTTTCGATGTGGATCGAGGTGAATTTATCTTCCTGGACCAGGCGCTCGGAGATCAGCACCGCGTCTTCGTAGTTGCCGCCTTCCCAGGATAGGAAGGCCACGACCACATTCTGCCCCAGCGCCAGCTCCCCAAATTCGGTCGAGGAGGAATCGGCGATCACGTCGCCGGGCTTGATCTTGGCGCCCTTGGTTACGGCCGGGCGCTGATCGATGCAGGTGCTCTGGTTGGAGCGTGTGTATTTGCGGAGCTTGAAGATCTTCTTGCCTTTGCCGGTCTGGACCACGACCTGGTCGCTAGTGACCGAGACGACCTGGCCTTCGACGTCCGAGAGGATCACCTGGCCGGAATCCAGCGCCGCCTGCGGCTCGATCCCGGTGGAGACCACCGGAACCTCGGGCCGGATCAGCGGGACGGCCTGGGCCTGCATGTTGGAGCCCATCAACGCGCGGTTGGCATCGTCGTGTTCGAGGAAGGGGATGAGCCCGGCCGAGATCCCGACGATCTGCCGCGGGGCCACGTCCATATAGTCGATCTGGGGCGGGGCGGCGAACATGAACCGCGAGTGATGGCGGCAGGACGCGCGCGGGCGCACGAACTCGCCGAAGTCGTTTAGCGGCGCGTTGGCCTGGGCGATGATAAATTTGTCCTCCGTGTCCGCCGAAACGTACAGCGTCTCGGTCGAAACGTACGGAATGATCCCGATCTCGCCGCCGGCCTGGGACAATTTCCCGGCGATGTCCTTGTTGATCAGGTCCCCCTTTTTCGCCAGCGTGTCCTTGCCGCCCGGTTTGAGCATGTCCTCGGCCAGATGCCGGCCGATCAGGCGCGGATCTCCGGCCGGGTAGGACCGGTAAACCTTGCGATAGGGCGTTTCGATGAAACCGAAGGGATTGACCTTGGCGTAGGAAGCCAGGCGGCCGATCAGGCCGATGTTCGGGCCTTCGGGTGTTTCAATCGGGCAGATCCGCCCATAGTGGGATTGGTGAACGTCGCGCACATCGAAGCCCGCGCGTTCGCGGCGCAGGCCGCCCGGGCCGAGCGCGGAGAGGGTCCGCTTGTGGCGCAGTTCCGCGAGCGGATTGGTCTGATCCATGAACTGCGAGAGCTGGCTCGAACCGAAGAACTCGCGCACCGCGGCGACGATCGGCCGGATGTTGATCAGGTTCATCGGCGAGAAGGATTCCTGGTCGCGGATCGACATGCGTTCGCGCACGACGCGTTCCGTCCGGCGCAGGCCGATGCGCATCTTGTTCTGGATCAGCTCGCCGACGGTCTTAACCCGCCGGTTGCCGAGGTGATCGATGTCGTCCGGGCTTTCCAGCCCGTTGTTGATCAGGATCAGCCGCTCGATCAGCTTGATGATGTCCCACGCGGTGACCGTGCGGTGGCTCAGCGGGATGCGCGCGTGCAGGTCCAGCTTCTGGTTGAGTTTGTAGCGCCCGACCCGTTCCAGGTCGTAGCGGCGCTGGTCGAAGAGCTGCTCCTGGAGATACTGGCGGGCGTTGTCGAGAGTCGACGGATCGCCCGGGCGCATGCGCTTGTAGAATTCGATCAGCGCTTCCTGCGCCAGGGTCCGCTTTTCGCGGTGCTCCCAGGCGGGTTCCTGCTTGATCGTGTTGGCGATGAAAGTCCGCGCCGGATTGGTATCCGATTCCGTGAATAATCCGAGGATCTCCGCGTCGGTGCCCTCCTTGAGGGGCGATTCGGGATTGTCTCCGCTGACCGCCGCCAGGGCCTTGAGCAGCATCGTCACCGGCACCGTGCGTTTGCGGTTGAAGCGGATGATCAGATAATCGCTCTTGCGGGTTTCGAATTCCATCCACGCGCCGCGGTCGGGAATGAGCTTGGCCGAAGCCAGCAGCCGCCCCGTGGCCCGGTCCTCCTCGGCTTCGAAGTACACGCCCGGGGAGCGGATCAGTTGGGAGACCACCACCCGTTCGCTGCCGTTGATGATGAAGGTGCCTTTCTCGGTCATGAGCGGCATGTCGCCGAGGAAAATATCCTGCTTGATCGGCTCCGGCACTTCGGTTCCGATCAGCAGCACCGAAACGTAGAGCGGGGCGGCGAAGGTGATGTCCCGCTCCAGGCATTCTTCGATGGAATATTTCGGTTCTTCGAACCAGTATTTCAGGTTCCACTGTTTGGCTTCCGGGCTGTCGCCGGGAAAATAAAGCCGCATGCCTTTGTTGAAGGATTCAATCGGGGAGATTTCGTCGAACAGTTCCGCCAGCCCTTCCTTCTTGAACCACGCGAAGGAATCCAGTTGAACTTCGATCAGGGTCGGCAGGTTGAAGATGTCGGGGATTCGTGCGTAGGATTTGCGTCCGCTAAGGATCATACATACTCTCCTGGTACCCGGTCGAACAAGTGGCTTGCCTCACGGCGAGGCAGGCTGTGAATGCTGCTCCAGGTCTTTCGAGGATAAGCAAGAGGTTTTTGGGCGAAAAGGTATTATAGGTCCGAAGGAACCCCGAGTCAAGAGGCGGTTGAGAAGGATATTCATTAATCCCAAAAAACAGCCTAATCCATTTCTAATTCTTCTGTAGGGGAAACGGAGGGATTCCATCGGATGCCGCAGAATCGCTTGACTCGGTTTTTTTCGCATGGTAGAATTGCGACCCGTTGCCCTTGGGATAACCAGGGCAGGGTGGAAAATCCGTCCACCAGCCCGAATCGCATAAAAACCAGCGTGGGGCGAGGCCATCGCATGTGTCGGATGGCCTCCCCTGATGACAGGGCATGGTGATCGCATCCGGTATCGCGCCGGGTGTTCATTCCTGGGAGGTACGTCGTGCCGACAATCAATCAATTGGTCCGCAAGGGCCGGACCTGGAAGAAGGGAAAGAGCAAGGCGCCGGCGCTGTTGTACACGCTGAACGCCCGCAAGCAGCGCCGGATCCGCCAGCCGCGCGGCGCGCCGCAGAAGCGCGGCGTCTGCACGGTCGTCCGCACGATGACCCCGAAGAAACCGAACTCGGCGCTGCGCAAGATCGCCCGCGTCCGGCTCACCAACGGCATCGAAGTCACGGCCTACATTCCCGGCGAAGGCCACGCGCTGCAGGAGCACTCGGTTGTGCTGGTCCGCGGCGGACGCGTCAAGGACCTTCCGGGCGTTCGCTATCACATTGTTCGCGGCACGCTGGATACGACCGGCGTGGAAGCCCGCCGCCAGGGCCGTTCCAAATACGGCAACAAGCGGCCCAAGGAAACCAAGAAGGAATAACCCGTCTTCTGCGGAGTTCGATCCGCCCAGGACGTGAGGAGTTATCAAGATGTCGAGACGAGCGCGCAAGGAACCCCGCGTGGTTCCCCCGGATGTCCGCTACAACAGCGTCAAAGTCACCCGCTTCATCCGCTCCGTCATGCACAAAGGCAAGATGAGCACTGCGGTGCGCGTGGTCTATGGCGCCTTTGAGATGGTGAAGGAACGCAGCCAGAAGGAGCCGCTTGAGGTTTTCGAGCAGGCGCTCCAGAATGTCGGCCCGACGGTCGAAGTCAAGCCGCGGCGGGTCGGCGGCGCCACCTACCAGGTGCCGGTGGAAGTCGAGGTCGACCGGCGGGATTCGCTCGCGGTGCGCTGGATTCTCACCGCCAGCCGCGCCCGCTCCGGAAAATCGATGATTGACCGGCTGGCCGGCGAACTGCTGGACGCCGCGAACAACACCGGCACGGCCGTCAAGAAGCGCGAAGAAACGCACAAGATGGCCGAAGCCAACCGCGCGTACGCCCACTACCGGTGGTAGACGCGGTCGTTACAAACCGAGGATAAGGTTCTTGGCGGGAAGCCTGGTGTTTGGCCTGGCCCCGTAAGGCCAGGTCGAAAATCGGAAGTTGGTTCTTGTCAACACCAGGATGATATAAAGGAAGCAACCATGGAACGCCAAGTCCCGCTCGAGAAAGTCCGCAATATTGGCATCATTGCGCATATGGATGCCGGCAAAACCACCACCACCGAACGGGTCCTGTTCTACACCGGGAAAACCCACCGGCTGGGTTCGGTCGACGACGGGACAACCGTCACCGATTGGATGGACCAGGAGCGCGAGCGCGGCATCACCATCGTTTCCGCCGCCGTCAGCGCCGAGTGGAAGGGCTACACCTTTAACATCATTGATACCCCCGGGCACATCGACTTCACCGCCGAAGTCCAGCGGTCGTTGCGGGTGCTTGACGGCGGCGTGGTGGTTTTTGACGCCGTCCAGGGCGTGGAACCCCAAAGCGAGACCGTCTGGCGCCAGGCCGACCGGTACGGCGTGCCCCGGATGTGCTTCATTAATAAGATGGACCGGATCGGCGCATCCTTCGACCGCAGCGTGGAAAGCATCCGCCAGCGGCTGGGCGCCAACCCGATCCAGATCCAGTTCCCGATCGGCGAGGAATCCAACTTCCGGGGCGTGATCGACCTGATGGACAGCCGGGCGGTGCTGTGGACCGACCAGACCGGGGAGACCGCGAGCGTCGTGGAAATTCCCCCCGAGTTCCAGGCCGAAGCCGAAACCCGGCGGGCCCACATGGTCGAACAGATCGCCGAGCTCGACGAGGCGCTGACCCTCAAGTACCTGGAAGGGGAGAAAATCTCGGTCGAGGAACTTAAGGCGGCGTTGCGCCGCGAGACGATCAAGGGCAAGGCCGCGCCGGTGCTGTGCGGTTCGGCCTTGAAGAACAAGGGCGTGCAGCTCGTGCTCGATGCGGTGGTGGACTACCTGCCCTCGCCGCTCGACATCCCGGCGATTCACGGTACCCTGACCGGGACGGGCGAGGATCAGATCCGGCCCGCGGATGAGAGTGCACCGCTGGCCGCCTTGGTCTTTAAAATCGTTTCCGATCCGTACGTCGGGCGCCTCGCGTATTTCCGGGTGTACTCCGGAAAACTGAAGCAGGGCTCGACCGTGATGAATTCCGGGCGCGGGAAGCGCGAACGGGTCGGCCGGCTTATCCGGATGTATGCGGACCGGCGCGAAGACCTCGACGAAGTATTGGCGGGCGACATCGCCGCCGTGCTGGGCATGAAAGACACCTTCACCGGTGACACGCTCAGCGACCTTTCCAATCCAATCCTGCTCGAGAATATCACCTTCCCCGATCCGGTCGTATCGGTCGCGATCGAGCCGAAAAGCATGGCCGACCAGGATAAACTCTCCCAGGCCCTGCACAAGCTCTCCGAGGAGGACCCGACGTTCCGGGTCCGCAGCGACGAGAACACCGGGCAGACGATCATCTCGGGGATGGGCGAATTGCACCTCGACGTGCTGGTGGAACGGATGCGGCGCGAGTTCAACGTGCATGCCACCGTCGGCCGGCCGCGGGTCGCCTACCGGGAATCGATCACCCGGACTGTGCCGAAGATGGAATACCGGTACATCAAACAATCCGGCGAGATATGCCCCACCCTGAAAGCGTATCATTACCCATCCCTGGCGCGCTGGTTGGGTCCATTGTACCCGCCTGAATTCCGCCAAAGTTTGCGAGCCTCGCCAGTGGTGCGCGAGGTGGTTTATGGTGAGTATTCTGCCGAACTTCAGGTTGAACTTTTGGGGTTGGACGTTTCTCACTTGAAACCACCGGTGCTCGATATCGGCTGCGGGCGGCAGGCGCATCTGGCAAAACACCTGCACACCTCGGGCCTTGACGTGTAC
>CAZYSF010000066.1:0-1720 GCA_964649635.1 uncultured Anaerolineales bacterium
AAATCGGAGCAGCTTGTCGGCATGAAACAATGATTGCCGGTACCGCTCCAGTAAACGCGATCGAGCTTGTCGGCGCGGAAACGGTAGTCGCCATCGGGGAGGGTGAAACTGACCTTGCCTTCGGCGTCGGTTCTGGCGGAAAGGCCGGCGAAGGCGGCATCGTCGAAGACATGAACCCATAAATTCGCTTCCGGCTGGTCGGCGCCATTGAGAACGGTGATGGTGATGGGAATGTTGGTGGTGATTGGGGCGATTGTGCATCCCTGGATGACGCAGTGTGGCTCGTCCCCGCTCCAGAAGCTGGTTAGGTTCTTTGTCACCCGGAAGTGATAATTCCCCTCCGGCAGGAGGAAGGAAACCTCGCCGAGAGCGTTGGTGGTTCCCGAATATCCGGCGTACCCGCTGCTGGTAAAGACCTGCACTTCAAAACCCACATCGGGATTGCCCGCGGTGTCCTTGACCGCCACGGTGACGGGACCGATGGTGACGATTTCCACATCCGGACAACCGGGTACCGCGCAGGTCCCGCTCCAGTAGGTCTTGCCATTTTTAACAACCTGGAATCGGTAACTTGGCGCCTCCGGCAGGTTTAACGTCGCCTCCCCGTTGCTGTTCGTGACGGCGGAGTATCCGGTGTCGACATCGCCGATGAACGCCCTGACGGTCAGGTCGACATCCGGGGTGCCGCTGGTATCCACGACGTACACAAGAACGGGGGCCGCGGGCATCTCTTGCATGCTGAAAACCAGCGAACCTGTGCCCGATGGGTTCTTGTTGACGACCTCGATCCAATACTGAGTCCCAACGGTGGGGAGAAAATCGAGCTCGGATTGCAGGTCCTCCGAATCATCATTGCAGGAAATTTCCTGCAGGTTGCCGCGTTCCCCGGTCCACACGGCCAGGACCGTATCGTAGTCGCTGCCGACGGTGCTGAGGGCAAGCCGGATAGGGCTGGAAGGCTGAACGGCGAACCAGACGGATCGATAGTGCTGGGACGGCGATTCGCCGCCGCAGGAAAGCAGCGGATCGTCGCCGCCCCGGGTCGCCCCAAGCGTACTTTCCAGATTGGAATAAGGGATCGAGGATATCGAAAGCGCCGAGGCGAAGTCGTCATTTGCCGGCGCCATGACGGGTGCAACGCGTTCGAACAGGAAGGCATCCGTAAAGCCGTTGGTATCCCCCTCGACAAGATTGGTGGCGGCGGAAATAAAGGCAATGGTGGTACCGTCGCTGGAGATGCCGGCGGCGGTGGAGGCGCCGTTGCCCTCGGCCCCTTCCGCAGAGACGGAGATCTTCAGGGTTTCGGAATCATCGAAATCGCGAAGGTAGATCTGCTCGATACCGCTGCCGCCACCGGTCGTCAGATTGGTGGCGGTGGAGGAAAATACAATATGCATCCCGTCCGCGGAAATCCTTGCGAAGGACGCATTGCCGTTGCCTTCCCCGCCGGTTGTGGAGATGGAGGCCAGCAGGGTCGAACTCGAGGGGATCACCCGGAGGTATACATTCCAATAACCGGAGACGTCCGGGTAGATATTATCGGCGTTGGAAAGGAACGCCACCCGGGTTCCATCGTTCGATATGGACGGCCTAATCGATGAACCGTTGGGTTCCCCGTCAGGATAGGCCACCGAAACGCGGGTGGTGACTCCGTCGGTCCGATCCCGGAGGATAATATCGGATGCATTATTGGTATCCTGATCGAGACCGAGCAGGTTTG
>CAZYSF010000067.1:0-2331 GCA_964649635.1 uncultured Anaerolineales bacterium
GGCGGCCTGTACTACTTCCTCGACCGCCTGGGTCATCCGCCGCAGCAGCTGGAATGGGATCAGAAGCTGTGGTGGGTGCATATCGAGACGCTTATCGCGCTCTCGCTCGGCTTCGCGCAAACCGGCCGGAAGGAGTGCCGGGAATGGTACGAGCGCGTGCACGCGTACACCTGGGAGCGTTTTCCGGACCCGCGCTACGGCGAGTGGTACGGATACCTCACCCGCCGCGGCGAAGTCCTGCTGCCGCTCAAGGGCGGAAAGTGGAAAGGATGCTTCCACGTCCCACGCGGATTGTTCCGATGTTGGAAGATATTTGAAAGCATGGGAGAAGGCTAAAAAAATCTCACCGCGGAGACGCAAAGCACGCAAAGGTTTTTTATAAATTTAACCTTGGCGTTCTTAGCGTCTTTGCGGTGAGAAATTTTCCGAAATGATGGCATTCACCGCGCTTCTCCGAAAGGATCTCTTCGCGCTGGGTGTTCGCCCCGGCGGGCTGTTGCTTGTCCACAGTTCATTCCGCTCATTTAGGGATTTACTTCCGGCTGGCATCCCCCTCTCCCGGCGCCTGTCCCGAACGGCGTCGGGGGATCAGCCGGGAGAGGGGGAACGAGGGGGTGAGAACGGGCCGGAGTTGGTGATCCGTGGATTATTGGATGTGCTTGGTCCGGAGGGTTCCCTCCTCATGCCGGCCCTGACCTGGGAGCGGGTGACGCCCGAGAACCCGGTCTTCGACCTCCGCAATACGCCCTCCAATGTCGGGGTCATCCCTGAAACCTTCCGGACCCGTCCGGGCACGCTGCGCAGCCTGCACCCGACCCATTCGGTGTGCGCCGCCGGGCTGCTGGCCGCGGAGCTGGTCAAGGCGCACGCGGCCGACAGCACCCCCTGCGGTCCGCATTCGCCCTTCCGGGCGGTCGCGGAACGCGGCGGGCAGATCCTGTTTCTCGGGTGCGGCCTCGAGGCGAATACGGCCATGCATGCGGTCGAGGAAATCGTCGTGCCGCCGTATCTTTTCGACCCGCCGGTCGAGTACCGGCTGATCCTCGCCGACGGGTCGGAGCGGAGAAAGATTTATGCTCCCCATAATTTCCGGGGCTGGCGCCAGCGCTACGACCGCGCGGCGGAGATCCTGCGCCCTCCGGATCTGATTCGCGCAAGCGTTGCCGGCGCCGTATCGATCCTGCTCGACGCGGCCGCGCTGTGGGCTGCGGCCCTGGCCGCGCTGAGAACCGATCCTCTGTTCTTCGTAGAGAGAATGTCCGATTCGCAAGACGGGGAATAATTGACAGGATTTACAGGATGATCCGGCTTCATCAACTAAGGGAGAATGGTCCCATGGACGGCAATCCGAAAAAGAATTCCATCTATGTTGAAATCGGGACCAAACGGGTATTTGCCGGCGCGTTGGATTGGCCCGGCTGGTGCCGTTCGGGGAAGGATGAGGAAACGGCCGTTCGCGCGTTGTTCGAATACCGTCTGCGCTATGAACGCGCGCTGAAGGGTGCCGATGTGGATTTTCATCCGCCGGAAGAAGCCGGCAATTTTATAATTGTCGAGCGATTGAAAGGGGATGCGACCACGGATTTCGGATCACCGGGGAAAGCGCCCACGCTGGATTCGCAAACGATGGGGAAGCCTGAGCTTGAGCGCTCCTCGGCGATCCTGAAAGCCTGCTGGCGCGAATTCGACCGGCAGGTAAAATCCGCGGCCGGCCGGGAATTGCGCAAAGGCCCGCGCGGCGGCGGCCGGGAATTAATCGAGATCATCCGCCATGTGTTGGAGGGGGATGGGGCCTATCTCGGACGGATCGGTTGGGCATATACGCAGGATGAAGATGCCGATCCTGGTGTGGAGCTGCGCCGTATGCGCGCGGCCATGCTCGACGGCCTGGCCGCGTCCGCGGCGGGCAAGCTCCCGGCCAAAGGTCCGCGCGGCGGATTGCGCTGGACGGCGCGCTACTTCGTCCGGCGCGCCGCCTGGCATGCGCTGGATCACGCCTGGGAGATCGAAGACCGGGCCTGACAAGGTTGGAGGGATACTTTTCCATATTGGGTGTCAATATTGCCACTGCCCCGTAACAACTCGGAAACGGGATTTTATCTACAATAATGGGAGTTATCTCTTCCGGCCGGAGGCCTCATGAAAAAACAACATTCCTTCGCGATGAAATGGATCATCCCGTGCGTGCTTATGGCGCTGGCGGGTTGCGCCCCGGCCGGGCAAACTGCCGCCGCTACCGGCGGTGGCGCCGCACCCGATGTGGCGACCTGGACCCCGCTTGCGACGAATACCCTAACACCTGAGCCGATGTCCACACCAACCACCACCTCC
>CAZYSF010000068.1:0-6319 GCA_964649635.1 uncultured Anaerolineales bacterium
CTGGACCCGGAGCGGGTAAAACTTGCCAGGCGGCTGGGCGCCGGGGCGGCCGTGGCGCGCGAGGAAGCCGAAGACGCCGCCCGGACCTTCACCGCTAGCCGCGGGTTCGACTCGGTCATCGTCTGCGCGGACACCGCATCCTCCGATCCGCTGGCGCTGGCCGGATCGATTACCCGCGACCGCGGGCGGGTGATCGCCGTTGGGGCGACGGGGATGACCATCCCGCGCAAACCGTACTACGAGAAGGAAATCGACTTCCGCGTTTCGCGTTCGTACGGGCCCGGGCGGTACGATTTGTTGTATGAAGAAGCCGGTGTGGATTATCCGTACGGGTATGTGCGCTGGACGGAGCAGCGCAACCTGGCCGCGTTCCTCGAAATGCTTTCCTCGGGGAAGGTCGGCATCGCGCCGCTGATCAGCCATCGTTTCCCGTTCACGGAAGCCGCCGGCGCGTACGCGATGATCTCAGGCAAAGCGAAGAAGAAAGAACACTTCCTCGGCGTGCTGCTGGCCTATCCTGAAGATACACTCCCGGCCAAAACCATCACCGTCCGCGCACAACCGGCGGCGAAAGCCTCATCCCCGGAACAGGTCCGGTTGGGCGTTCTGGGAGCGGGAAATTTTGCGACCCTGGTCGCGCTGCCGGCCGTTTCCCGGATCAAGCGGATCGAGAAGATATCGATCGTTTCGGCCGGCGGTCTGACCGCGACGCTTGCGGCGAAGGAATTCGGATTTCAACGGGCGGCCTCGAATCCGGCGGACGTGCTCGACGATCCGGCGGTTAATACGGTCGGGATTTTCACCCGGCATCATCTGCATGCCGGCCTGACGGCCAAGGCGCTCCGCAACGGGAAGCATGTGTTCTGCGAGAAGCCGCTGGCGCTCCAGGAGGACGAGTTAGCGGAAGTCGAGAAGGCCTGGAAGGCCTCGCAACGCGGCGAGCCGCGCATCCTGATGGTGGGTTTCAACCGGCGGTTTGCGCCGCTGATCGCGCCCATCCGCCGGATGATAGAAGAAACCGGCGAACCGCCGGTCCTGGCCGTGCGGGTAAACGCCGGGCTGCTGCCGCGCGGCCATTGGACCCAGGATCCGGTGCAGGGCGGGGGACGAATCCTCGGCGAGGCCTGCCACTTTGTGGACCTGCTGACGTATCTCGCGGGGGCGTTGCCGGTGCGGGTGCATGCCTGCGGCGCGCCCGTGTTCGGTGTGGATACGGAGGATAATTTCGCCGCCACGCTGGAATTCGCGAACGGGGCGGTTGGAAGCCTGGTATACACCTCTGCGGGAGACAGGGCCTTCCCGAAAGAAAGAGTCGAAGTTTTTTGCGGAGAGCGGGTGGCGGTGCTTGAAGATTTCCGATCGGCGGAAATCTGGCGCAAAGGAAACCGCCGGGTGTGGAATTCGCCCCTAGCTCAGGATAAAGGCCACCGCGCCGTCTGGGAGGCATTCATCCGTTCATTGGAAACAGGGGCGCCGGCGCCCATCCCGCCGGAGGAAATCTTCGCGGTCACCCGTGCCACGTTCGCGCTGCTCCAGGCGGTTCGGGAAAAAGCCGCCGTAAAGATATCCGCTTAACGTCAGTCTGAGATCGGGATCGAAAAATTTACTAGCAGGTTGTTGGAAAAGGAAGTAACAGGTGTCATTGCGAGCGACCGAAGGGAGCGAAGCAATCTCCCCCTTGGAAAAAGAAGGAGATTGCTTCGTCGCTTCGCTCCTCGCAATGACACCCGCAGCCTTTTTCTACATCCTGCTAGATGCATCGACCGACATAATCCGGGATCGTTCCAAACACGGGGATATAGCGGAAGAAAATTGTGACTATGGTCAATCCGTTCAAGGTTCTAGGGATAATCGGGATCCGTCCGGCCTTCTGGTTTGCGGTCTACCGCCTGCAGCTCGCCTGTGGAATTGCGCGGTGGCGCACGCCGGCCGGTTCGTGGGACAAATACTTCCGATCGCATCCCGTCGGCCCTCAATGGAATCCGAAAACTCAACCCGCCTTTTTCTTCGATGATCCGCGGGCGCTGGCGGAAATTCTGAAGAGGGTCGCCACCGGCCCGGAATTTCTAGCAAAAGAAGAGTTGGAAAAAAACCTGAAAGGATCCTTCCGGTTGTGGGAGGATTCCTGGCACGATTACGGTTTTCCTCCGGCGTGGAACCGCAATCCGCTTACCGGACGGAGTCTGTCCGCCGGCCGCCACTGGACGGCGGTCGATGAAAGTGCGTCCGGCGACGTCAAGGGTGTTTGGGAGCTTTCCCGTTTTTCGGTCGCCTTTCGCCTGGCGCGATGTTACGCGCTGACGGGCGATGAACGCGCCCCCGAATTATTCTGGCAGCTGGTCGAATCCTGGATGGCGGCCAATCCGCCAAACTGCGGCCCGCAATGGGCTTCGGCCCAGGAAGTCGCGCTGCGGGCGATGGCGTGGATCTTCGCGCTGCGGGCGTTCGCCGGCTCGACCGCAACCTCTCCCGAAAGGGCGGGAAAGCTGATCGGCGCGCTGGACGCGCATGCGCGCAGGATCGAAGCCACCACCGCCTACGCCCGGGCCCAGAACAACAACCACCTGATTTCGGAAGGCGCGGGATTATTCACCATCGGGGCGATGTTCCCCGGGCTGCCCCGCGCCGGGAAATGGTGTGATCTGGGGATCCGGCTTCTGGGCGAATCCACCGCTCAGTTCTACCCGGACGGCGGATACATCCAGCACTCGCACAATTACCACCGCCTCGCATTGCAGCTTTACATTTGGGTGATGCGGCTGGCGGAGCTCAACGGGCTTTTTTTCCCGGAGGGCATGCGCTGGAGTGTAAATCGGTCGTTCGACCTGCTGCGCACGCAAACCGAGCGGCAAACCGGGCGGCTGCCGAATTTCGGGCACAACGACGGGGCGCTGTTCCTCCCGCTCAACACCTGCGCCTGCGAGGATTTCCGTCCGCTCCTGCAGATGCTTTCGCTGGTGATCGAGCGCAAGAAAATCTACCGCGACGGCCCGTGGGATGAAGATACGGTATGGTTTTTCGGACCGCGTTCGATCGGCGGGACGAACCGCAAGCACCCGCGCAGCATAAAATTCGAGCCGAGGCCGTTCTTCGCCCCTTGCGCCGGATTGTACGTGCTTGGCGGGGAAGAATCGCAGGCCGTGATCCGCTGCGTGCAGTTCCGCAGCCGGCCGGCGCATGCCGACCAGCTGAATGTGGATCTGTGGTGGCGCGGAGAGAACGTCGCGATCGACGCCGGCTCGTATCTTTACAGCGGCGATCCCCCCTGGCGGAATCCCTTCTCGCATGCCGGTATCCACAACACCGTGACCGTCGACGGGCAGGACCAGATGCAGCGCTCGGGGCGGTTCCTATGGACCAATGCGGCCCAGGGCAGGGTGGGGATGCCCGGTGTGGGGGCGTGGTCCGGTTCGCATGACGGGTATCGCCGGACGGGAATCCTCCACAATCGTTTGGTGGAACGGGCGGACGAGGATACGTGGATAATCACCGATGATCTGCTCGGCCGGGGAGTGCATGCCGCGCGGTTGCATTGGCTGCTGCCCGATTATCCATGGGAGTGGACTGAACCGGGGCAGGATCCGGCGCTTCAAAATCTGTTATCGAAAAAAATGGCGGACTGGAAAGACGGTTCCGGCGGAGGGTTGATCCTGCGCACACCGGCCGGCGGGATATCCCTGCGCGTCTGGTCGAGCCGGAGCGCGCGGTGGAACCTTTTCCGGATGGGTAAAAAAGTTTACGGCGAGGATGCGGCGGGAAAAACCGTTGCGCCGGAGATCCGCGGCTGGCGCTCGCTGCGCTATGCGAGCAAGTCGCCGGCGCTCTCGCTTTCCGGAATCGCTGAAGGCGAGCTGCCGATCCGGTTTATCAGTATCTGGACTCCGCTGCCGAGGGGGAAATAATCGACCGGATTTACAGGATACACATGATCTAGGAAGATAAATCGATACATGCGTTATATAGAATAATACCCCGAAGCGCTTTCAGCGTTTGTATCGATGAAGGAAAGATAGTAAAAAAGCCATTCGGGATTTGACGAGATCAGCATGCCAAACAAACAAAAAATCATTGGGCTATCCCCCATCGCCTGGATAATCCTGCTTGGCGCGGCGGCGAAATTCGCGGTCCATCTGTTCACCGGCGCCCGGTACGGCTATCTCATGGACGAGCTGTATACAATCGCGCTGAGCCGTCACCTGGCGTTCGGATACGTGGACCTGCCGCCGCTGGTGCCGCTGCTCGTGGCCTTCAGCCGATTGGTATTCGGAGAATCGCTCCCGGCGCTTCACATCTTTCCGGCGCTGGCCGGCACGGGCACGCTTGTCTTTGCCTGCCTGATCACGCGGGAATTCGGCGGTAAGGCGTTCGCCATCGGCTTGACCGCACTCGGCTTCCTCGCCACCTCCTTCTGGTTGATCGTCGCTTCCTTCTTTGCGTACGACAGCATCGACCAATTGATTCTGGCCGGATTTCTTTTCACGCTGGTCCGGTTCCTCCGCACGGGCAACCGCAAGCTGTGGATCCTGCTGGGATTGATCGCCGGGGTCGCCTGCCTGACGAAAATGACAATCCTGTTTGTGGGACCGGGTTTCCTGGCCGGGCTACTGGCATCGAAATACCGGAAAGATTTGCTGACTCCATGGCCGTGGATCGGGGCAATGCTATGCCTGGCCGTTGTTTCACCGTATCTGCTTTGGCAATCCGTCAACCATTGGCCGACGCTCGAATACTGGATGAGTTACGGTACGAGGTTGTATCACGCGCCTATCCAGACATATTTGACGAATATCCTGTTAACCATGAACCCGGTTCTTTTTCCACTGTTCGCGATCGGGTTGTACCGCATCTTCCGCCGCATGGGGGAGACCAATTACTTTTTCCTGGGGGTGACGTTCCTGGTAACGTTGGTCCTTCTATTTCTTCTGCACGCCAGAACTTGGATGCTCGCGGCGCTTTTTCTGCCGCTTCTGGCAGCCGGCGCGGTGGCCGTGGAAGCATGGGCGGCGGGAAGAAGCTGGGGGAGAAATCTGAAACCCATAATACTTTCGACTGCGCTTGCCGGAGGAATCCTGGTCGCCCCCGTCACGCTGCCGATGGTGCCGCTTGACCAGTGGCCGATGCTGGCCGAACGTCTCGGATTTCTCTATCAGCCAATCAGGGAGTGGAACTTCGGTCGGCCGGAATATCCCGAGACTTTTTCGCTGCGGATCGGGTGGGAGGAGTTGGTTCAAGACGTCGCCGATGTCTACAACGATCTGCCTCAGGCCGAGCGCGGGAAAGCAGTGATCTATGCGCGTTCATATGCACCGGCGGCTGCCATCGATTTCTTCGGCCCCCGGTACGGCCTGCCGAATGCGGTCAGCGGGCATCTGACATATTATTTATGGGGTCCGGGTGATTCCTGGGACGTCGTGATCGTCGTTACCGGAAGGACCAACGAATTGGCCCCCTTATTCGAATCGTGCGAACAGAAGATGGTCGTGGATATCGAATATGCCCTCCCATCGAACCAATCCTATATCTACGTCTGTAGAAATCCGAGAGTTCCTGTTGATAAAATCTGGCCGAAAATAAAATGGTACTTTTAGCGCGATCTCAAAGTTAACTTGATACATACTATTTGAGTCGCGCGCAGAAAAATGGATTACTTCGCCCACCCGAACCGGGCCAGCGGGATATTCCCCTTTCCATTGAATTCCACCCCTTCGGATTCGAGTATTTTCCGCTGGGTTTTATACCCTTCACCGCCGAGGCTGATCTTCCCGCCCGCGCCGACGACCCGGTGCCAGGGGACGCGCTTCTCGGGCGTGAGCGCATGCAGGGAGTACCCCACCAGCCGCGCGTGCGAGCCCATCCCGGCCAGCCGGGCGATCTGCCCGTAGGTCGCCACTTTGCCGCGCGGGATCTTGCGGATGACGGTGTATATCTTTTCATAAAGCTCGCTCATGGATAACTCCCGCGGGAAGTGATTTCGTTAATCATAGTAGATTGCTGTTTAAACGCAAAGTCGCTAGGGCGCAAAGACGCCAAGGAATCATCGAATTATTCTGCGACTTGGCGTCTTTGCGCCTTTGCGTTTGAGGATTTAACCGCTTACAATCGGTTTACAATCGAATTAAATGATGCCTTTGGCAAAGGGTAGAAAGCAGGAAGTCTTGAACACCCAGGATTTCATCAAACTGGAAAATGAATATGGCGCGATGAATTACAAGCCGCTCGACGTCGTCCTGACCCGCGGGCAGGGGATCTGGGTCTGGGACGTGGACGGCAACAAGTACATGGATTGCCTCTCGGCCTATTCGGCGGTCAACCAGGGCCA
>CAZYSF010000069.1:0-8987 GCA_964649635.1 uncultured Anaerolineales bacterium
TCCTTGCGCAGGGGATGGCCTTCCCAGGTCGGGGGCATCAGGATGCGCCGCAGATTGGGGTGGCCCTCGAAGGTGATCCCGAACATGTCCCATACTTCGCGCTCGTACCAATCGGCGGACGGGAAGATCCGCGTGATGCTCGCCGCGGCGGGATATTCCCCCCGCAGCGCCACCTTGATCCGCACGTCCGCGTTGCGCTCGAACGAGAGCAGGTGATAGACCAGCGTGAAATCGCTTTCCGGCTGGCCCGGCCGCTCCGTCCGCTTGCGCTCGTCGATGGCGGTCAGATCGTAGAGCATGTTGTACGGTTGCGGCGCGCGTTTTTTCAGATATTCCAGGACGCGCGGCGCGCTTTCCCGCGGCGCCCAAAAGGTGGTAATGCCGTCGCGGACCGGCTGGGAGACGAAATCCTCCTCCGGTCCGAATTCCTTTTGCAGTTCGCCCAGGATTCCGCCGCCATCTTCCATTCCGCCTCAAACCTCGTCCGGGCTGCGCAGCACGTCCGCCCGGCTCCGCGCTTCCCGTTTTTCATCGCGCTGAACGGGCATCGGCCCGCGCGACACGCCCTGCGGACCGACCACCCAGCTCAGGGGGCGCCGCTCTTTCCCGACCGCCTTCTGGAGCAGGATGAGCCCTTCCTCGAACGCCGTCGGATTAGGCGGGCAGCCGGGGATGTACACGTCCACCGGCAGGAATTTGTCCACCCCCTGCACCACGCTGTAGATGTCGTACATCCCGCCGGAATTCGCGCAGGATCCCATCGAGATCACCCAGCGCGGCGCCATCATCTGTTCGTACAGGCGCTGAACCACCGGCGCCATCTTGATGAACATCGTCCCGGAGATGATGATCATGTCCGCTTCGCGCGGCGTTCCACGGATGATCTCGGATCCGAAGCGGGCCAGGTCGTACGCGCTCGTCAGGCTGGTGGCCATCTCCACAAAACAGCACGAGAGCCCGAAGCCGAACGGCCAGATCGAATTCTTCCGGCCCCAGGCGAGCATATCCTCCAGCCGCGTCAGGAAGACCGAACGGGCGGTGACCGCCTCGAGCGCCGCCGCTTCCGGCGGGCTCCCGGGATTTGCGGCGGCGGCTTTGCGCGGATCAGTGCTCGTCCGCGGCATGGCGGGATTCCTCCTCGCGGATCGTCATCGACCTGCGGCCGATCGAACCCCAATCCAGAGCGCCGGTTTTCCACAGGTAGATCAGCCCGGCCAGCAGGATGCCGATGAAGAACACCATCTCCCCGTATCCGGCCCAGCCGGCTTCGCGCAAGGAAACGGCCCAGGCGTAAATGAAGACGGCCTCCAGATCGAAGAGAACAAAGAACATCGCCACCAGGTAGTATTTGACGGGGAATCGAATTTCGGCGGTGCCGGTCGGGACGATCCCTGATTCAAAAGGTTCCCCCCTCGCCCGGCCTGTATGCCGTTCCCCGAGCACATACGATATCGCCAGGGTTGCTCCCACCAGAAACACCACCGCGGCGAAATATGCCGCGAGCGGCCAAACGGGTTCGATGGACGGATTGGGCATGGAGATTAATCCTTTCCGACTGCCCGGTTTGACGCGACGGAATCCCGCATGCGGGAAAGCTTCCCACCGATCCGCCGGACCGGGACCGCCGCATCCTGCTGCGGCGTGCTTATCGCAGCTCTTTCTGCGTCTGGAGGAAATGAATGACGTCTTCCCGGCTGAGCACCCCTTGGATCTGCCCGCCGGTCATGACCGGAAGCTGGTTCACTCCGTCGGCGTTCATTTTCTGCAGGGCGTCCATTAATTCCGTCTCGGGGCTGACTCGGTCTGTTTTTTCGACAGGTATCATCGTCTGCGAAACCAATGTCCGCGGCCAATCGGGACGCGGGATTTCCCGGAGCCTGTGGAGGGTCATGATCCCGGCCATCGTCCCGGCTTTTTCCACGATGAAGAAGCGTCTGCCCGTGCCCAGGATGTATTTGTCGGTCAGTTCCTGGAGTGATATATCGGCGGGGATGGAAATATAGTTACGGTTCATGATCAATGCGACATTGCGGCCCGCCAATAGCGAGTGCAGCGTCTGCTGCATCACTTGCCCGGTGGACGAGTTTTCCAGGAACCAGCCGATGAAGATGATCCACAAGCCGTTGGCGAGTGAGCCGAAGAAGATCAGCCACACGCCGAACAGGATGAACAACCAGGCGATGATGCGGCCGAGCGTGGCGGCGATCAGCGTGGCGCGGTCGAAGTTTTTCGAGGCTCCCCACACCAGGGAACGGAAGATCCGCCCGCCGTCGAGCGGAAAGCCCGGAATGATGTTGAACGCCAGCAACGCCCCGTTGAGATAGGTCAGGTACCGCGCCAGCGCCAGGAGCGTCGGAATGCCCGCCATGAGCGGCTGGATCAGTGCGAAAATAAGCGTCAAAATCAAACTCACCATGAGCCCGGCTGAGGCGACCAGGAAATCCACCATTGGCCGGGTCGGTTCCTTGGTAATCTGGGACACTCCGCCAAAGATGAACAGTGTGATGGAGCCGACCGGAATCCCGTTCCGCATCGCCACCACGGAATGCCCCAGTTCGTGCAAGAGCACGCTGGCAAAGAGCATCACGGCGGTGACTGCGCCTAAAATCCAGTACTGGGCGGCCGGCCAATTGGAATATTCGGCGGGGTAATAGCTGGTCGCCAGCAGCCAGGTAAACAGGATCATTATAAGGAACCAGGAATAATCCAATTGAACGGGAATCCCGAATATTTTGCCGATCGAAATTGAGGATTGCCTCATGGTCAGTGATCCTTCTTTTTTAATTTTTCCCAGGCCGCCGCGGCAAACCAGGCGATTTCCGAAGGCGGGCCCGAACCCTGCAAGGCATGCAATAATTTTTCAATCGACTCGTCCCCATACCCGTTGTCCACCAGCACGTGGAGGATATGCCGCGCCCCTTCCCGAATCCGGATGGAATCGAAACACGATACGAGACCCTGAAGCAGTGTTTCCAGGGCCCATGGCAATCAATCCTTGGGCGGCCAGCCAGCGCACGCCGAAGTCGTCGTCCTCCATCGCGTTCATCAGGTCGGTTGTGGTATCGGGATGGTGCAATTCGCTGAGCGCCTTCGCCGCCGGCCAGCGAACGTTGGGATTCGAGTCGATCAGCGCGGCCAGCAGGGCGGGGATGGCGGACTTTCCCAGCGCCAGCAATTTCTCCCGCGCCTCCGCGCGTTTACGCGAATCCGGATCGCCCAACCCGGCCGCCAAAAATCGTGCTTCCAACATTCGCCTCCGCAATTCATTCCACCCGCTTTTCGACCGCGACGAACCCACCGGCTTTACCTTGATTTGGACATCCGTCAGACGGCCGTTTTCATCGACGACGAAATGACTGCGGAGGTTGGAACCGTCTCCCCACACCCCATAGGCCTCCGCCGTCCGGTGGCCTTCATCCACCAGCGCGTTCTGTACCGGTCGCGGAAACCGCAAGCCTGGGTCGTGCATCCCGGGGTGTCATCCTTCGGATAAAAATAGACCGCGACCCGCCGGCTGCGGAAAGCGGAAAGCTTCACCCTGGAGCCGTCGTCGGCAGTTAATTCGAAATCCGGAGCCGGATCACCGATTTGAAGCGCAGGTTTTGCCATGGTTCCACTTTTCGGGAGGCGGAATAAGGCAATTTACCCCATTAATCAAATGGTAGCCGTTAACCCCGGGGTAAAAATTGGAGAAAAGGAGGATTTATTGGGATGGACACAACATAAAAGGGCGGATTGCCCCGCGTTTTCCGGTCTGGATTTATTGGTGGACTAGCTCCGGATCGGCGGGCTTCACCAATTACACCCAACCCCGTTTGCGAGGGCTTCTTTTCAAGTTCGGGCGATCCGTTACCGGTAAGGAAAAACACCGGAAGCTCGGGACGCAGATTCCGGACCGTCTTCAGCAACTGCAATCCATCGATTCCTCGATCACAATATCGCCCGCTTCCAGCAACGGGCCAGCGCCGCCAGCTCTTTATCCACCACAGCCGCAGGCACCATTAACCAGACCGTGCGGGGTTTGGCAAGATGGGAATCAAACGGGGACGGTTTGAATTAGAAATGGACATGATCCTTGGCAGCACCAATTTCCAGAAACGCCATTCGAACCTCGGGGCGATTTTTTTTTGCGAATTTTATTTATTTCTTTATCTACTTCATCGGTAAGGACCACCCGTCGATAATTCGTTTGACAAACCAGATGGCAGATTAATGCTGATACACTATGTGCTTTATGGATCGGCTGGCTCATCCTGCAATCTTAATCGGATTAGAGGTTTCCTGCCCCCCACCCCATCTTTAGTTTCCCCTACCCAGGGAGGGAAACAACCTGTTTTCATCCCCGCAGCAAGCTGCGGGACATTCAGCGGGAGAATTCGATAAAGGTTCTTAATTCATTTCATGGCTCCTTGTATTCCAGTGCGGCTACTTTTGCCAGACGCCGTTCAAAGCGCTCGGCTTCCACATGGTGAGCTGCCAGATAAATCTGAATGATTTCCCAGGCCAGCGCAGGACCAATCACGCGTCCACCGAGGCAAAGCAGGTTCATGTCATCATCCTCGACGCCCTGGTGGTCGGAAAAGCTTTCATGGATCAGGGCTGACCGTACGCCAGGGATTTTGTTGGCCGTAAAACTGGCGCCCACGCCGCTGCCGCAGATCGCTATGCCGCGTTCCACTTCACCTTGTGCGACAGCCCGGGCCAATGGAATTACAAAGTCCGGATAATCATCTCCGGGATTTAAACCATAAGCGCCGAAATCCCGAAGCTCGTGTCCGGCATCGCGCAGCCCCTGCAGGATGGGATCCTTCAGGATATAGCCGCCATGATCCGCCGCAAATCCAATCTTCATTTTTCACCTTCTATGTGTGTCCATTAAGCTTTCTTGTGCAGTTTGATCCGTGCGAGAGACTGTTGGATCACGTTTTCGACACAAAAACCATACTCACGCATGACAATCTCTCCCGGAGCTGAGGCGCCAAAGCGGTCCACTCCAATCATGGCGATGCCGGGGCCAACGTATGGACGCCAACCTAGAGAGACTCCCGCTTCGATGGCCAGCATGGGAACGTCCGGAGGCAGGACCGCGTCTTTATATTTATTGGGCTGAGCATCAAACAAATTCCAGCAGGGCAGGCTGACCACCCGCGCCCGGACGCCCTGCGTCTCCAGTTTCTCACGCGCGGCGAGTGCCAGTTGAACCTCGGAACCGGTGGCGATCAACGCAATGTCGGGAGGCGCATCTCCGGTGGCATGCGCAAGCACATACCCGCCGGAACGGACCCCGAGCGGAAGTTGCGGGTATTTCTGCGGATCGAGGATGGGTAGATTCTGGCGGGAGAGGACCAGGGCGACCGGTCCGGCGATATGTTCCATGGCGATCCGCCAGGCTTCGGCCGTTTCGTTGGCATCTGCCGGGCGGATGACCAGCATGTTGGGGATGGAACGCAGACCCAGCAATTGCTCCACCGGTTCATGCGTTGGACCGTCTTCTCCCAGGGCGATGCTGTCATGGGTAAAGACGTAGATCACGTGCAGCCCCATCAAGGCGGCCAGGCGGATCGAAGGGCGCATGTAATCCGAGAAGATCAGGAAAGTGGCTCCAAAGGGAATGCTTCCTCCATGAGCCGCCATGCCGTTCAGAATCGCCCCCATGCCGTGTTCGCGGATACCGAAATGAAGATTGCCGCCCGAATACTTCCAACCGCCTCCCACAGACCCCTGAGCATCCTCCACCGGCTCCTGCGGGCTTTCGAAGTCGCCTTGCCCGGTCAGGGCGGTGTGCGTGGAAGGATCCAGATCCGCTGAACCGCCGATGAAGGTGGGGAGTTTGGGCGCAATGGTATTCATCACTTTCCCGGAGGCGACGCGGGTGGCCATGCCTTTCGCATCGGGCGCAAAGGCCGGAATATCCCCATCCCATCCATCCGGCAATTCCGCGCGCATCACCCGATGAAGTTCCTGAGCCAGATCCGGAAAATACTGTTCGTAGGCGGAAAATCGTCGCTCCCATTTGGTTTCGTTCCGTTTGCCCCGTTCAACGGCCTCCCGGAAATGAGCCAGAACTGCATCCGGGATATAGAAGGTTGGTTCAAGCGGCCAGCCGAGATTTTGTTTGGTGAGCTTCACTTCTTCCACGCCCAGGGGTGAGCCATGCGCCTCGAAGGCATCCTGTTTGTTCGGCGAACCATATCCCAGGTGCGTGTGCATCAGGATGATGGACGGGCGCAGCCTGTTTTTTTGCGCGTTCCTCAGGGCGCGATCGACCGCCTCCAGGTCGTTCCCATCCGCCACGGATTGAGTATGCCACCCATAAGCGGCAAAGCGCTTCTTTACGTCTTCCGTAAACGTGAGATCGGTGGCAGCCGATAAAGTCACGTGGTTGTCGTCGTACAGGACGATGAGCTTCCCGAGCCGCAAATGGCCGGCCAGGGAGGCGGATTCCGCAGTCACGCCTTCCATCAGGTCGCCGTCGCTGGCCAGGACGTAGGTCGTGTGATCGATGATCTTATGCCCGGGCCGGTTGTACCGGGCCGCGAGATAGGCCTCCGCCATCGCCATCCCCACGCCATTTCCAAAACCCTGGCCGAGAGGGCCGGTCGTCACTTCGACGCCGGGTGTGAGGCCGCGCTCCGGATGGCCGGGAGTCAGGCTGCCCCACCGGCGGAACTGCTTGATCTGGTCGAGGGAAAGGTCATACCCGGTAAGGTGCAGCAAACTGTACAACAACATAGATCCATGCCCTGCCGATAAGACAAAACGATCACGGTCGAACCATTGGGGATTGGATGGATTATGTTTGAGGAAGCGCGTCCATAATACGTATGCGAAAGCGGCCGCCCCCATCGGCAGGCCGGGGTGACCGCTGTTGGCTTTCTGGACTGCATCGATGGACAGAAAGCGAATCGTATTGATGGACGATTCGTCCGGATAGACCGATGATGAAGTTTTTGAAATGTTTTTTCTCATTCCTGCCCACCTTAATTTATCATTTCCCGTCATCGTTTTATTTTCAGCAACCGCGCATTGATCGCCACAATCACCGTACTCGCCGCCATAAGCGCCGCGCCTACGGCGGGACTGAGCAGCACGCCCCAGGCGTATAACGCTCCAGCCGCCAACGGAATGGCGATGACGTTGTAGCCTGCGGCCCACAGCAGGTTCTGAATCATCTTTTGATTTGTGGCGCGGGAAAGCTGAACGATGGCCACCGCCGCGGCGCGCGGCATAAATCCGCGCCCGACAGCCACCGGGCAGGCCGCCAACGCGAAGCCGGTGGCGGCGATACTGGCGGGCCAATCCACCGCGGTCTTGTCGATCACCAGCCCGTTGTCCGGATTCGTCTCATGCAGAAAGTAGCTGAAGGATTCGCGCTGAAGCTTTTCCAGCTCGGCGCCGGCGTTCGGCGGTTGCGCAATCTCAAGCGCGTCTTTCGGATTAAGCATGTTCTTTCCTCAAGCCGTTTTTCGGCGAAGCGGCTGCTGCAGGAGCGTCGTTGAAGAATTATTTTTGCCATCCGGCCAATGATAAGAATATATCGGTTTAAAGTGTTGTCAAACAAGAAACGACTTTCCGGCGGACTCTGCAATATGTTTCTTGGCCGTTCGGCGGAGGATCCGGCGAACACTGGTCCGCTCTGCAGGTGGTAAATCCTCCTGGCGACAACCGAATTCGCTGTTATTTGGCGGGTTAAAAAACACGGATTGCAAAATTCCGTATTGCCACCCTGGCCAATATCGGCTCCATCGGAAACTGGAGCGATTCGATCTGATAAAAGATTCGAATTAATGCGAAATAGTTCTGAAGCGGAGAATTACCGCTTGCGGGGGATAAAAAATGTCGTAAAGTGCACCGTAATCATTGGTTTCCCGCTTTGGGATACCTTGGTCTCTTTTACAGCATTTTCAACTGCAAATTTAAACCCACGCTTGATCATTCTTGAAGCCATGGTTGCAACGGGCGGTTCATAAGTGCCCCCTTGGTTTTTTCTATTGCCTCCGGTATTGCAATTTCCTTTGCTGGATCATTAAGCGCTTCATGTACTTATCTGCAAAGAAGGCCCGAGATAATCTTCCACATTAACCTTTCTCGGAATATGATGAGTTCCCTTTAAAAACCTGACGGACTTAAGGCGATTCCTTTATTGGAGTTCTTGTAACGGCGGAATTGCACTGCCGCGTTTATTTTCGATCAGACTTTCGGATGCGCGCCATCGGACTTCGAAAGGTCTATCGACAAGCAGAGTGATTAACGCGGGTATCGCGGGGGGGGGCATTCATATCATTGGGAATGGATGCAGCTCTCGGCGGGCGCTTTTACGATCCTCTGCCGAAAGTCGGGGTGGGGTCAAAAGGACCGTGCAGGAATTATTTATTTCGGTAGTTAAGGTTTAGATTCATCTGTTCGTGATTGTTTTACGTCGAGATATTGAGGTGGGTGATTACTATTCCTCAACCGCATAAATAAATAAGTCCGGTGCATACTCGAGAATATCTCTTCTGCAACGGAATCTGTATAATTGATGTAATAGTGCATATCCGGGGAGAGGCGGTAAGCCGTTTCGGCGCGAGCCGGCGGAGGCAGCGGTAAAAGCCCAGGCGCGGCGCTTTTCGTCGGAAACCCGGCTGCCGCGCTTGAGAGAGGAGAGCGATGCAGGAATGGGAAAGATCATTGGCATCGATGTGGGCGGGACCAATACCGACGCGGTTTTAATCTCCGAAGGCAGGATTGTTCAATGGGTGAAAACGCCGACCACGCCCGATGTGGAAACCGGGTTGCTGGAGGCCCTGGCTCGCGTGGACGGCGGGGGTTCGGCGGAGCGGGTGCACATCGGCACCACGGCTTTTACCAATGCGCTGGTGGAGCGCCGGCAGCTCGCCACGGCCGCCGCCATCCGCATCGGCGCGCCGGTGTCGGAGTCGCTGCCGCCGATGGTCGAC
Organism: uncultured Anaerolineales bacterium; assembly: GCA_964649635.1. Taxonomy (GTDB): domain Bacteria; phylum Chloroflexota; class Anaerolineae; order Anaerolineales; family RBG-16-64-43; genus JAFGKK01. The sequence continues at coordinate 8,940 of CAZYSF010000069.1, forward strand.
TGGCCGGACGATCTGCGGCGGGCAGTAAACAATCCTGTTTTTTTCCTG
>CAZYSF010000070.1:0-2022 GCA_964649635.1 uncultured Anaerolineales bacterium
CACAAATCCTCGACCGACGCCCCTTTGCCGACCGCGTCGTGCGCCTCGACTTCGAACAGCGCGAAGAACGCCTGGCGCATGATCGTGGCGTAGGCGTCGTCGACCTGGCGGAAAAGAAGATCGCGGCGGACGGCCTGATCGGTCTCTTCTTTTAACAAGCTCTCCACCAGCAGCATTTCCGCAAAAGTGGACGCCGTTTCGGCCAGCGGCAGGCTGGCGTCGTAAGTGAAGAGCGGCAGATCCTCGGCCAGCAAGGCGTGCACGGCGTGCCCAAGCTCGTGGGCGAGAGTCGCCAGGTCGTAGGCCCGGCCCTGATAGTTGGTAAGCACCCACGGCGTGAGCGACGGCAGCACGCTCATGCAGAAAGCGCCGTCGCGCTTGCCGGGCCGGACCTCGGCATCCAGCCGCCGGTCGGCCACGACCCGTTCGGCCAGCGTGGCGAAGGCGGGATCGAACTCCTCGAAACTCCGGCGCACCAGCTCCCATGCCCGGCCGAAGCCGTATTGTTTCTCGGAGGGGGCGATCGGCGCATAAATGTCGTAGCGGCGCAGTTTGGGCAGGCCCAGAGTCCGCGCCTTGAGTTCGAAGTACTGTTGAAACACCGGCGCATTCGCGCGGCATACCTCCAGCAGGAGGCGGACCACCTTATCCGGCAGATCGTTGGCGAGGTTGCGGACCGCGACCGGCGAGGAAAATTTTCGCAGGCTGACGTTTTCGCTGCGCCAGTCGCGGACGAGCGTGGAGTAGATCTGCCCCAGGATCGGGCCTTCGCGGCTGTACACGCTGTACAGGGAACGGTAGGCCGCCTCGCGGACCGAGGCATCCGGGGAGCGGGTGAAGACGGTGAGCTCGGCCCGGCTGAACTGCTTGCGCGCGCCGTCGACTTCCAGATCGAACATATACCGGTTGGTGATCGCCTGGTAGAGCGTGGAAAGGGCGCGCGAACCGGTGGCATTCTTCAGGTTGATCACCTTTTCTTCCGGTTCGGAAAGCGTATGCGGCGCCATGCGGCGGATCTGCTCGAGGTAGTAGCGATAAGGCCCGGAGCCCGCGAGCAGCCGGCGGGCCGGCGCCGCGGGAAGGGCTTTCCACCAGGTCGAGAAGAACAGCAGCCGGTTCTCGATTTCCGCCATGTGCTGTTCGGTGTTGGCCAGCAGCGTCTGCGCGGCCTGATCCTGGGTATTCTCGCAGAAGTGCAGCTCGGCGAACGCGGCAATCCGCCGCGCCAGCGATCGGATCTCTTCGAACTGTTTTACCAGGCCGAGGAAAGCCGCCCCGGAGATCCGGGGGGAAAGCAGGCGGCGGCTTTTTTCCGCTTTGGCCACCATGCGGTCCAATTCGGCGAGCGCCTTCTTAATTTCAGGCCCGTCGGGCGACGGGAACAAAACATCCAAAGACCAGCGGGTGGGTTTATCCATTTGCATTTTGACCTCTCTTAATTATGAGAAGGTGGTAGTGTTGATCGTCATCCCCAGGTAGTTGTGATCGTCATCCCCGGGTGTTTTTATCGGGGATCCAGGATAGCGTTCCGTGTATCTCCGGCCCGGCCCGCCAAGGCGGGCGAGACCACCGTTATCCCAATTATTGACTGGTCTCGATATTGGCTGCGCCAAGCGCAGCCCTACTCGACCGGCTTTTCTTTTTCCCGCAATTCTTCGCGCAGCTGGTCGATGAGGACGCGTTTCCCGGTGCGGCGGTCGAGCGCCAGCCAATGATCCCATCCGTTGCAGGGCCCGCCGCGCAGGATCCGCGCCAGCTGGTGGATCGAGCCGCGATTTCCGTTCCAGGAAAGCGATCCGTCGGCGCACACGCGCGCCTTGGCGCCGCCGCGCGCATTCAACACCAGCGTATCGCCGGCGGCCAGCAAACCTGCTTCCAGCAACCGCCCGAACGGAATCCGTTCGCGCTTGCGCGGATTGGGCGTGGACAGGTACTCCGGCCGGATTTCCGACTCCGGGACCGCTTCGATCCGACGCCGGGCGGCTGCCACATAGGTGGGATCCTTCTCGATGCCGACCCAGT
>CAZYSF010000071.1:0-8829 GCA_964649635.1 uncultured Anaerolineales bacterium
GCGGTCAACCGCTGCGCGCGCATGCCGATCTCCTCGCGCAGCTCGCGGCCGGCGCAGGCAACGGGGGCTTCGCCGGGGTTGAGAGTCCCGGCCGGCAGTTCTAGCAGATCGCGCCCGGCGGCATGGCGGTATTGGCGCACGAACCAGATCCCGCCGTCCTCGGCGAGCGGCACGATCGCGACCGATCCGGCGTGCTCGACGATTTCGAGCGCCGTCTCGCGGCCGTCCGCCAGCCGGATGCGGTCGATGCGGACGCCGAATACCCGGCCGGAGAATCGTTTTTCCGAGGAAAGTATCTTAGGAGGCATATTGCTTGCCCAAAGGAAGAATCGATTCGAAGTAGAAATTCCTGCGGCATGTCATTGCGAGGAGCGAAGCGACCCCGGCCTACCCCACCGGGGCAGGCGAAGCAATCTCCGGTTTTAGAAAAGGGGAGATTGCTTCGCTCCCTTCGGTCGCTCGCAATGACATTCGATGTGGATGATTCAATTTATCCGGTCGAATACCCCAGCAGTTCCGTCCCGTCCCCGAGTTTGTAAAACGGAACCCAGGCGACTCCGAACATCTCGACGTAGACATCCTTCTTGGCCGGAGTAAGCGTGACTTCGGCCGGTCCGTTGGACGTCTGCCGGCCTTCCCCGGCCAAGCCGGCCTTTTCCTGCTCCAATGCGGCGATGTCCGCCTTGAGCTGTCCGATCACCTGCTTGGATTCCTCGACGTCACCGGCGGCTTTCGAAGTCATCCGGCGTTTGGTGAGCGAAGTGGTCAGGCGGCGGCTGCGGCCGGTTAGCATACCGAAGATCGTATCCGCGGCGGTGCCTACCTCCTCGATCGTGCGATGGGTCATCTCGGTTTTGTCCTGCTCCAGCTCGCGTTCCTCGCGCGTCAGCTTCTGGCGCAGGGTATCAAGCTTTTTATCGATGGCTGCCTGAGGTCCGGTGGCCCCCCTGACCGGCAGGGCCGGAATCTTGAGCGAACTTCCGTGGTACACCCAATCCTGGAAATCTTTTTCCAGCTCCTTGAGGGTTTTTCCATCGCTCAGCGGCGGTTCCAGCGCGGCAAAACCCGCCCCGGCGCCCGGGCTTCTTTGGAGCGCCGCCTCGTCGATCGCGGCGGAGGGATAATCCTGCCAGCGGACGATGCCGCGCGGATCCGGAGCGATCACCAGAACCGTCTTTGCCACCTGCTGATCTATGCCATACTTGCGGTCGAGGAAACGCACTTTCGCCTGCGCCAGAAGCGCGGGACGGTAGAAGCTATTGGCATCCGCGGCCGCCGGCCGTCCGGCGGACTGGCAGGCCTGGGCCAGGGTTTTATTCTGCGGCAGGAAGAACTCGGCGACCCCGGAGGGTATTCCCGGGCGGGTCGAAGAAGCCGTTGCAGCGGAAGAGAGTGCATCCCCCGCGGCGGCAGCGGCCGGCTTTCGCCCGGCGCCCGCCCCCTTGGGCAGCACAGCCCCGGCCAGTTTGTTCAGCGCCGGGATCTGCGAGATCGTCAACGGTCCGGGCAGGTAATTCATCGCCCAGCGGGTCTGGAAGATTGCCGGTCCCTTGGCGTGCGTGTTGTGGAGCAGGAAGACGCGCTTGCCGAGGCGGGAGATGATCTTGTCGTATTCGGCGCGGTTCACCCCGGGCGCTTCAAGCCCGTCGAGCAGGTGTTGTTTATCCTGATCGGTCTGCAGTTTGCCGATGCACCAGGTGCCGGCATTGGAGAGAGCTTTGTAATCGAAATCGACCGGATTTTGGGTGGCCAGCAACAGACCGAACCCGAAGGCGCGAGCCTGCTTGAACATGCGCAGGATCACCGTCTTGGAAGGAGGGTTGGCCACCGGCGGAAGGTAGCCGAAGATTTCATCGAAATATAAAAGGGCGCGCAGGCCCGAGGCACCCTGCCGGGTACGCATCCACGCCTCGGCGGCGGTAAGCAGCAGGGTGACGAAGAACATGCGCTCGGAATCCGATAGGTGCGCGAGGTAGAACACGCTGTGCCGCGGGCGGCCGTCAGGTGTGCGCAGAAATGATTCAATATCCAGCCGCTGGCCTTCAATCCAGGTCCGGAAGGATGGCGCGGCGAGGACGCTGTTGAGCCGGATGGCGAGCGCCTGACGGTCCTTGGAGGGAAAGAAACTCTCGACGTCAAACACACCAAGCTTGGCGATCGGCGGATTCTGCGTCTGCAGGATCAGGGTTTCCAGGGTCAGGCTTTGCCCCTGGCTCCAGGCGTTCTCCAGGAGGTTCGAGAGCAGGATGTGCTCGCGCGAGCGAAGCGGATCGATATCGCCAATTCCGGCGAGCCCCAGGATGGCGGTGACCGTGCCGGCTATCTTCTCGCGCAGGACCTCGCGGTTTTTCTCCCACGGCACATCGGGAGCCTCAAGCGAAGTGATGACACTGATCGGGAGCCCGGATTCAGACCCGGGGGTGTAGACCGCGTATTGGACAGAACGTTGCAGAGCCTGAATACGCTGGGGTGCAATCCCCCATTCGGCAAGCCCGTTCTTCCAGGCGGACGCCGCCTCGGCTGCCGCCTGGGCGCCGGTCTTGCCTTCGCGTTTGGCGATTTCACTATCCACCCAAGGTTCGAAGTCGGCGGGAGCCAGATTTGGGAAATGCAGAAGCAGGTTGGCCACATCGCCCTTGGGGTCGATGATCAGCGCCGGAATGCCTTGCAGCGCCGCCTCTTCCAGAAAGTCGATCCCGAGGCCGGTCTTTCCGGATCCGGTCATCCCCACAATCACACCATGGGTGGTGAGATCGGACGGGTCGTAGAACACCGGCTGATCCGTGAGTTTCGAGGTCTTAAGATCGAACAGCTTGCCCAGGTAGAATTTATCGGAAGGAATATCCATGGAAAACTCTCCCAAAAAACCAGGTTTTTTCCGAAGATGCCAACCGGTGCACACTCAACTATACCTGAATTTACTTCCGACGATTACTTCACGATACGCCGCGGGGACGAATAAAACCGCGGTTCCCAAATCATTGGCGGGGGCAGACCGACGCGGTCTTAAGACCGCGTCGGTCTGCCCCCGCCCACACGGGATTGTGGACTCACGGCTCCCCATTCGCCAGCCGAACCCGACAAAAATCGAAACCAATATAGGCTGGCAAGGTCCTCGCAACCATGAGGTAAATCGGACAGAAAAGGTGCGCATCTTGCCAAGGGCCGTAATTCGGTTAACATAGTGGCATGAATCCCATCCGTCCGGCGGCCGCCCCGCGGCGCAGCCGAACCCGGTTCTACCTGTGGACGATCGGCCTGGGCGCGGCGCTGGCGACGGCCTTCATCACCTTCGCGCCTTCCGCCCTCTCGCCGGATTCCATCCGCGCGTCCTTCGCCGGCGTGATCAATCCCACCCCGGGCGGGCTGGGGCCGATCTCGCCGTTCAAGCTGCCGATCGGGATCGTCGCCGGGCATTCCGGGAACGACGTGGGCGCCGCGTGCGACGATGGGCTGACCGAACTCTCGGTCAACGAGGACATCGCGGTGCGGGTCAAGACGCTTCTCGAACGGCAGGGCTACATAGTCGATCTGCTCGAGGAATACGACCCGCGCCTAAATGGATACAAAGCCATGGCGGTGGTGTCCCTGCACACCGATTCGTGCCAGTTCGTCGACGACAATGCGACGGGCTTCAAGGTGGCCGCTTCCCAGGCGGGCACTTCGGCCGAGACGTCGCAAATCCTGGCCGGATGCCTGACAAACCGCTACGCCGCCCGCACCGGCCTGAACAACCATCCGGGCAGCGTCACCTGGGACATGACCGGTTATCACAGCTTCAACGAAGTTTCGGCGGAAACCCCGGCCGTGATCATCGAAATGGGCTTCCTGTACCTGGACCGTAATTTCCTGACCCAGCACGCCGACCTGGCCGCGCAGGGCGTCGCCGACGGCGTCCTGTGCTTTACGCGGAGCGAACCGCTCAACGGGATGCCGACGCCATGACCCCCGACACCCCGGCCCGCGCGGACTTCAAACAGGCGCTTGAACGCGGCATGGACGCGCTGACCCGGGGACGGCTTGCGGAGGCCGGCGAGCATGCGCTGCGCGCCGTGCGCCTGGATCCGCAGGCGGAAGAAGCCTGGCTGCTCCTGGCCGCCGCCGTCCCGCCCCGGAACCGGGCGCCCTATCTTAAACACATCCTGCAAATTCATCCCGACAGTGGAAGCGCGCGCCAGGCGCTGGCGGAGCTTGCGCACGAACTGCAGGGCGTACCCGCCGAAAAATCGGGCGCCACCCTGCCCTCCCCCGAGGAAATTCTTGCCGGGCTATCGGCGGCCGGGGCGACAACCGCGCCCCGCGCAACCGCCGCGAACGGAAACGCCTCCCAGCCGGATCAGAAATCCAAAGCCGCATCCGCTCCGGAAAATCACAAAGGCTTTTTCCACGGAAGAGGGTGCCGCTGGGCCACGGTCCTCATCTCGGTTTCCTGCCTGCTGGCGCTGTCGGCGACGGCCTTCGCCGGCGTGGTCACCTACGCCCAGGAAGTCCCGGTGGTGGCGCGCGTCGTGCGCGAGAGCAGCGCGATCCCGCCGACCTTCACCCCGTCGTTCACGCCGTCGATCACCGCTTCCTTCACGCCAACCTTCACCTCCACCTTTACGCCCACGCCGACCTACACGGCGACCAACACCCCGCCGCCCACCAATACTCCGATACCGGACGCCTACATCATTCCGGGCGCGGGCGGCGAGCGCTGGATCGACGTCGATATTTCCTCGCAATCGGTCACGGCCTATGAAGGCAGCACGCCGATCCGGACGTTCATCGTGTCCACCGGCACCGCCGCCCACCCGACCGTGCTCGGCCGCTACCGGATCTATATCAAACTGCGCTACACCACGATGGCCGGCCCGGGCTATTACCTGACCAACGTCCCTTATGTGATGTACTTCTATCAGGGGTATTCGTTCCATGGCACCTACTGGCACCACAACTTCGGCACCCCGATGAGCCACGGATGCGTAAATATGTACACCCCCGACGCCGAGTGGTTGTTTTACTTCGGGTCGGTGGGAACATTGGTGAATGTGCATTGGTAGAGGATTCTGAGTAGACAATCCCCCCGGATGCCATTCGGAATGGTACCCGGACGACACAAAAAAATCCGGATTACACGGATTTGTTTTTTTAAAATGCCCCCCTGCTTCATGGAAAATGGGCGGTTTTTAGCAGAAGGCCTGCTTTATTAAGGAATATCGCAACTACTCAGCCGGGCTTCCTTCTTTGTACACGGATTACACCGAAAAGAGCCGATCTCACCGAAAAGCATTTGGTTATCTTTATACCTATCAACTGCCATCTTATGCCTAATAAATTATGAATGCTCGGTGTTTTCGGATTTTCTCGGTGTTTCGGTGTACTTTTTATCCGACCTGAGTGGAGACGGTATACCCAATGATACAATTGCCGGCTTATGAAAAATGAAACTATAAAAGAAAAAAAAGAGAAGGCGTCCTGCGTTCCGGTTTTTGATTTCGGCGGAGTGCTCTTCGATTGGAATCCCCGCTATCTCTTCCGCCAATTCTTCGACGGCGACGGCGAAAGTCTGGAGCGGTTTCTGACGGAGATCGGCTTCTTCGACTGGGATGCGGGGATGGACCGCGGCCGTCCCTTCGGCGAGGCTGTGGACGAGTGGTGCGCGAAATTCCCCCATTACGCCGGAATGATCCGCGCCTTTGACAGCCGCTGGGTGGAAACCGTCGGCGGCCCGATCCCCGGCTCGGCGGACCTGTTGATGCGGCTGCGCGAAGCCGGCCATCCGTTGTACGGGTTGAGCAATTGGTCGGTTGAAAAATTTTCGGTCCTGCGCGCGAAATATGCATATATCGGGGCATTCCGGCAAATTCTGCTTTCGGGGGAAATCGGGATCTGCAAACCCGATCCGCGCATTTTCGAGGCGTTTCTCGAGCGGACCGGCTTGCGGCCAGAGGCGCTCCTGTTTATCGACGACTCGCCGCCCAACATCGCCGCGGCGCAAACCCTCGGCTGGAACGCCGTTCACTTTATCTCGATCAAGGAATTGGAGCTGGAACTGATCGGCCGGAACCTCCTCTGATGGATCGTTAATCGTAGATATGGTAGTGTACGTTGGGACGCTTATGACAGAACCTCTGTTTTTAGGGTTGATTTTTTCCGAGGACGGGCAGCAGCTCACGGCCGCGCGGGTCGGCGACGAGCCGTTTTACGTCCACGATGACACCGGATTCCGGCGCCACATCCGCGCCCGTGAACTGGACGAATCCATCCTGCGCTGGCTGTGGGAGCAGATCCGCGGCCACGAACCCGAATTGGCCGAGCAGGCGGCCAGGATGACCGGGCAGGAAGACATCTTCTCCCGGGCTGTCCTGCAGCAAAGCCTGGCCCACCCGGAGGCGTACGTGGAGGAAATTTTCCGCCACGGGCTGCCGGAAGAGACGCGGATGTGGATGGGGATGATGGGTTTCCGCGCGATCGTGAACGGGCACGGAGAACTGCTGCGCGTGGACCAGCCGGCGCGCGCGGTCGAAGACGATTCGGATTGACGGGCGCGCCGGCCGAACGGCGCGATGTTGAGGTGGCATGATGAAAGCGGATATTTTGGAAGTTGCGGAAACCGATTTCGACCGGGAGGTGATCCGGTATTCGGAGACCATCCCGGTGGTCGTGGATTTCTGGGCGCCCTGGTGCGCGCCCTGCCGGATGCTGAGCCCGACGCTGGAAAGACTCGCGGCCGAGGCGGCCGGCACTTTCCGCCTGGCCAAGGTCAACATCGACGAGAACCCGGGGCTGGCGGCGCGGTTCGGGGTGCAAAGCATCCCGATGCTGAAATCCTTCCGCGACGGGAAGATCGCCGGGCAGATGGTCGGCGCGCAGCCGGAAAGCGAAGTCCGCAAGTTCCTGCGCGGGATCGCACCCGGTCCGGCCGACCAGGCCCTGTCGGAAGCGCAGGGGCTGCTGACCGCGCGGCGCTGGGACGAAGCGGGAAAGGCCGCGCGCCGCGCACTCGAACTGGAACCGGCGAACAGCGCGGCCGCGCTGTGCCTGGTCAAGGCGCTTTTGCGCGAGGGCCAGGGATCCCCGGCGCTGGAAATCCTCGACCGCTTCCCGGCGGGGGCGGAATCTTCCTCGGCGGAACGGCTTCGGCCCCTGGCGGCGCTGCTGGCGGAAGTGGAATCCAGCGCCGATCAACCGGCGGACGTGATGGAAGCCGGCTACCTGCAAACCGCCCGGCTGCTTGCCCGCGGGAACTATCCCGCCGCGCTCGACGGCTTGCTCGAACTGCTGCGGCGCGACAAACATTACCGGAACGACGATGCCCGCAGGGTGTATCTCGCGGCGCTGGAAATACTCGGCGAGGAAGATCCGCTGACGCGCCAATACCGTGACGAACTGGCCTCGGTGCTGTTTTAAGATCGTCATGCCCGCGCCCGCCCCCCGAGCGGTGAGCATTGGTGATCTTCCGATGCGAAGGACCTGCGAGCGGGGGTGTACCTAGCGGGCATTAATTTCTGCACCCCCTGGATTCCCGCTTAGAACACCCTCGCTTCGCGTTCATCCCGGCGCATGAACCAAACGCGCGCCGGGATGCTTTGCGAGGGCAGGCGCGGAATGACGATCTCCTCATTGCGGTTATTCGGCGATGATCTGCAGCGTCCCCCACAGCATGGGGTTGGGCGGCGCGGTCCGCCGCGGCGAGGTCGACAGGATCCCATCCTGATGGATGGATCCATACTGATCGTTATCCGCAACCGAGAAGACAAACCCGAACGACTCGCCCCCGGCCGGTGAAATCCCGAACAGCGACCATGGAATTTCCGCCTCGAGAATCCAACCCTTCATGTCGGGGGCGGCGGTGAGCGCGGCGGATACGTCGAATTCCACCGGGCCCTTCTTCCCAAGCGGGTAAAACAGATAGGCGGCCGGACTCTGCAGGCTGGGATCCGGCAGATAGCCGGGGGAAATGCCGAGCTGATAATCGTCGCCGCTCATGATCGAATTGCAGTAATCTCCGCGCAGGTCCATATCCAGGAGAAGCTCCACGGCATCCCCCTGAAGCAGGTTCGCCGCGCCGCTGGTTTCCTGCGCGAAGACGGAATCCGTCACGCGGACAGCCAGATACAGGTATTTGCGGTCCCAGCGCAGCCCGAGCCGGGCGCCATTCGCCGTTTCTCCAAGGGCAACATGCGGCACGGGATACTCCAGCGGGCTTTCCCATTCCACCAGCTTCGAATCCAGAACCGGCTCGATTACGGCATAGGTGGCCTGAAGCGCGGTTCCATTCTCCGCCGGGCGCCTGTCCTGGGCCGCGCACACCGGCGCCTGGGTGACTTTAATGCTCACCACGAACGCGGTCAGCCCGTCCGGCTCGACGCCGAAGCGGACCCGCTGCGGAGTCTGGATTTTCCAATACCCCGTGTACTCCCCGTCGGCGGCCGGCGCGACAAGGTTGACCGCGAAGGTGTAGACCGCGCCGGGGGGCACACTCGCCGTGAGCGGTATCGTATCGGCGCCTCCCATCTTGTCACCGCGGTCGAACACCAGCGCATAACCCTTGCCCCACATGCAGGTGCCCGTATTCTTCAGTGTCCAGGTTTTCATAAACGCCGAGCCGGGACTCATAAAGGTCCCGTTGGGCACCGTCTCGCCGGCGAGCCCGGCCGAATTAACGCAATCCGGAGCGGTGGGCGAGACCGTCGCCGCGGGCAACGCGGAATTCGTCCCGGCCGGAGTGGTCCGGGGCTTCGAGGTCGGAACTTCGAACAGCTTCGACATCGTCCAATTGGGGGTGGGAAATTGAAACTGGGTCGGGGCCGATGGAAGAAGGCTGCACCCCCCCAGGAGCATTAT
>CAZYSF010000072.1:0-3672 GCA_964649635.1 uncultured Anaerolineales bacterium
CAGCCACTGCCAAACTGACTCGTTGCCGCAGCCGCCAACTCCTTCTTAAGCGCATCCACAGTGCCAAAGGATACTTCAATCTTTTGTTTTAACTCCGCGGGTGGCTCGCCGCCGCCCTTCGAGGTCAGGCTGTTCCAGTAAAACGCGTGGTTCCACGCTTGCGATGCGTTATTGAAGATTGGGGCCTTATCCGCATTGCCGGCTGTTTCAGCAATGACTTTCTCTAACGGCATACCAGCAAATTCAGTCCCTGCCACCAGCTTATTCAGGTTATCAACATACCCTTTGTGGTGCTTACCGTAATGGAAGCTTATAGTATTCGCGGAGATTACGGGTTCCAGCGCGCTGTCCGCGTATGGCAGGGGCGGCAGGACAAGCGGAGATGGCGTTACGACCTTATCGTTCTTCATCATTTTGCCTCCTATGGCGTAATGGACGGACCGGGCGTTATCCTTCCGCAGCTCGTCCGCAGCAATGGCTTGTGGGAAGACCGGACGGTCCGGTCCTCATTGCCGGTTCGTATCTGCGCGGCGTCGGCAAATCGGTCTTCAGGTCTTAACGAATTCCAGCAAATCGACATTGAGCTGATCCTGGTGCGTGTAGGCGAGGCCGTGGGGTGCGCCGGAATAGATCTTCAGGATCGCATTCCTGACCAGCTTCGCGGAACGGAGCGCCGCGGCGCCGATCGGCACAATCTGATCGTCATCGCCGTGAACGATCAGCGTCGGCACATCGAACTTCCTGAGGTCTGCGGTGAAATCCGTTTCGGAGAACGCTTTGATGCAGTCGAAGGTGTTTTTATGACCGGCCTGCATCCCCTGGAACCAGAACGAGTCGATCATGCCCTGTGAGACTTTGGCGCCGGGCCGGTTGGCTCCGAAGAAGGGGCCGCCGGCGAGATCCTTATAGAACTGGGATCGGTCGGCGCGGCAACCGTCGCGGATTTTATCGAATACCTCCACCGGCAGACCGCCGGGATTGCCCTCCGTTTTCAGCATCAGGGGCGGGACGGCGGAAATCAAGGCGGCCTTGGCCACCCGTTTCGTGCCGTGGCGCCCGATATAACGGGCCACCTCGCCGCCGCCCGCGGAGAAGCCGATCAGAACGGCGCCCGTCAGGTCGAGCGTTTCGATCAGCTCCGCGAGGTCGTCGGCATAGGTATCCATTTCGTTGCCGCTCCAGGGCTGGCTCGACCGTCCATGGCCGCGGCGGTCATGGGCGATGCAGCGGAAACCGTTCGAGGCCAGAAAAATCATCTGGGCCTCCCAGCTGTCGGCATTCAGCGGCCAGCCGTGGCTGAACACCACGGGCTGTCCCGTTCCCCAGTCCTTGTAATAGATCTGTGTTCCGTCTTTCGTCTTCAGCGTGCACATAGGTTGACTCCATTTCCATCAGCTGCAACGAATTTCCGGTATGGCTTCGCCGTTTTGATCAAGGTTGGGACGGTTGGCGCCGGCCCCAGGTGCGCTGGACGGGATAGCGGCGATGCCAATAACCGGCTTGCACGACAATCCCGACGACGATCAATCCCAGGAAGATCACCCAGTACAAAGCCGAGGCCGGGATGGACAGGGACGTCACGATGATGTTCGCTCCCAGCAGCACGGACAGGATGATGATGGCCCAATCGAAAAAGGCGGCCACCAGGATCAATCCGATGATCCCGCCGATGATGTAGATCACCCAATTTCCGGCGGCGAGGGTCAGCCCCAGGGAAACGGCGAGCGAGGTCGCCAGATACCCGCCGGCCAGGAAACCGGCGATCAGGATGGCCAGCCATTCCAACATAAGGCCCAGGACGGCGCCGATGACCCCGGCGACGACGGCGATCAGCAGGATGACCAGTTCCGGCTGGCCGGCCATATACTGCGTGGCGAAGGCAAACCCGGCGGCAAAACCGGCCACGGCCACGAAAATCCAGAAGGCGCGCCTGCCGAAGAGCAGCAATACGATACCCAAAACCAGCATCAGGAAGGTTGAGATTGTCATTTCAAGCTCCTTTTCTCCGCAAGATTTTTCCGAACTTCCCGGTCGGAGCACGGTTTCCGGATCGGCTCCGTCCGGGTGGATGACTACGTTCCGTTTTGACTCCATTTCCAGTTCCGGATTTCCGGCATGTCCTCGCCGTATGTGTCGATGTATTGCTTGTGCTCGACCAGCTTGTCTTTGAGCTGCTGCTTCAGGTAGACGCCCCGGTCGCCGGTCTGCGGCAGGCGGTCGATGGCGTCCATCACAAGGTGGAAGCGGTCCAGGTCGTTGAGGACAGTCATGTCGAACGCGGTAGTGATGGTGCCCTCCTCCTTGTAGCCGCGGACGAGGATGTTGTCGTGGTTGTGACGGCGGTAGGTCAGCCGGTGAATCAACCACGGGTAGGCGTGGAAGGCGAAGAGGACCGGTTTGTCCATGGTGAAGAGTTCGTCAAAATCCACGTCGCTCAATCCGTGCGGATGCTCGGATTGCGGCTGCAGCTTCATGAGGTCGACGACGTTGATCGAAAATCCCCTTTCCGCGAGCGTCTTTTGGCGCAGGTCCGTATCCTTGAAATAGGAGTTCCCGCCGTCGACGATCAGGTCACCGGGCTCAAGCAGCGGCAGGAGCGCCTGGATCACCGCGTCCACCGGCGGGCCGGCCGGGACGAGCAGCATCACCGCGCACGGTTTTCGCAGGAGGGATACCATCGCCGCCGGCGTATCCGCGCCCCGGATGTTTTCGCCGCCGGATTCGGACTGCAGCGCGGCGACCTTCTCCGCCTCCCGGTCGTAACCGGTCACCCCGAACCCGTGATCGCGGATGTTCAAGGCGAAGTTCCGCCCCATCACGCCCAAACCGATCATTCCCATTTCGTATTTTGGCTCAGCCATGCCGCCTTCTCCTCCATTGCGGCCGATCGGAACGGCCGGTGCGAACCGGAAAATTCATTTTTCCTAGCCGGCGCGCAATCCGTAGTACGCCAGATGTTCGCGGGTGGATTCCAGCCCGGTATGATGGATTCCATGGAATCCCAGACCCCGCGCCACTTCGACAAACATCGCCCGGTCGTCGATGAAGATACCGAATTCCGGGTGGACCTGGGCGCTGTCCGCCGCGATGCAATACATGTCGGTGTCCGGTTTCCGAAAATGAACGAAACAGGATGAAACAAAGACGTCGATGAATTCCATCAGCCCGAATTTTTCAATGCGGTACACGGACAGCTCGCGGCCCTCGTTGCTGACGGCGGCGATCCTCAATCCGCAGCGCGCCTTCAACGTGCGGATTAAATCGATTATCTCCGGGTAGGGCTGCGATTGGGAAAACATGAACTCGCGGAAATCCTCGTGCGAGAAGGCGCGTGGTTCGTAGAAGATCGTCCGCTCCAGGTATTCCTCGAGGCTGAGCTTTCCCTCTTCGTAAATATCGAAGGTCAGGTGGTGGCGTTCGTCCACCTCTTCGAAATCCAGGCCGAACTTCTCGCAGGCGCTGTGGCGCGCTATGCGGTCCCAGCCGTTGGTCAGGAGCACCCCGCCGATATCCAGGAACAACGCCTTAACAGGCTCCATCTTTTCCATATCGCCACCGCGTCTATTTTTTCTTTTTCCTGCGGGCCGGTCCCGCCGCAGCCGGTTTTGCCCGGGCCCGGGCGGACGTTTTCGAATTCGCTTTTTTCGCCGCCGGCGAAGCGCGGCGGACGGC
>CAZYSF010000073.1:0-4918 GCA_964649635.1 uncultured Anaerolineales bacterium
AGAGGTTTCTTCTCTCGATGCCCGAAGTGCGGGAGATATCTGGGCGGCCGGCCTTTGGAAGACGATGGATCCGTCCGATGCGAGTGCGGCTATCGGATCGAACGGAAATCCCCGCCGTCGCCATAAATCGAATTGTAAAAAAGGCGCCCGCATATGCGGGCGCCTTTTTTTATACGCGGATAACACGGAAAGATCGGATTACGCGGATATTAATTGTATAAAGAAAAACTTCAGAAAGGGTTTCCTCACGCCGTGCGTGGATCTACATAGATCTTTTTGTTTGTCCTTCCACATACTCCGGCAATTTCTTCGGGTTACCCAATTTGCGTAAAGCCGAGATTCCTTCCCCATCGACCCCCGCCATTTTTACGTTCTCCGGCCTTTTAGTAGAAATTTCCAACTATTGCAGTGGTCCGTAATCGGATTAGGCAATAACTGCCATAAAGAACACACAGGGCACAAATTAATTGTCTATTGATCAATGTGTTCTTTGTGGAAGGTTTTCTCCCGGCGACTCAGGCGCGGGATTGCCCATCGGATAGCATGGATGGGATTTCCTCGAGGCAGCCGTGCGAAATGGAGGGAGCGGAGAACCGCCGATTCGGCGTTTTGTGGGCCAGGGTTGAGGCATGCCCTATGATATCGAAATGGAATCCGCTTGAAAAACGTTGAGGATGTTTTTCAGGCTGTTTTCCGTCAACGATATCATATCTGCCCCACAAGTTTATGGAGAAGAGCCTTAATAATTAATCGGAGATGGCGTTCCGAATGAGTGCTTCTGCCTCCGATACCGCATCCGGGCCGGATTCGATCCAATGGATTTCCGGATCGTCGGGACGGAACCAATTTGCCTGATGGCGGATCAGGCGGCGGGTGGCGCGCCGGATTTCGATCACGCATTCATCCAATGAGAACTCGCCGCGCAAGTGGCGCACGATCTGGCCGTAGCCGAGCGCGGAAAAAGCCGGGAGGGCGGGGGAGAATCCGCGCGCAAGGAGTCCGCGAACTTCCTCGATCCATCCCGCGGCGAGCATGGCGTCGATCCGGGCATCCACCCGCACATACAGTTCCGGCCGCAGGAGGTTCAAGCCGATCACCAGCGGGGCAAATCCGACCGCCCCGCGCCGGCGCTGGGCGGAAAACGGCTTCCCGGTGGAGAGCACGACTTCCAGGGCGCGGACCACGCGCCGAATGTTGCGCGGATCGATGCGCACGGCCGCGGCCGGGTCGGCCTGTTCCAATTCCGCATACAAGGCCGCGGCGCCTTCCCGCGCCACCCGGTCCTCGAGCTGAATCCGGATATCCGGGTTGGGAACCGCGGGCGGAATCTCCCAGCCCTCCAGAAGGGCGCGCACGTACTGACCGGTTCCGCCGACACACAGCGGCAGACGGTTGCGGGCGTGGATCTGATGGATGCAATCCAGGGCGGCGGATTGAAATTCCACGAGGCTCCACGGCCTATCCGGATCGGTAACGTCGATCAGATGATGCGGCACAGCGGCCCGGACGACCGGGGCGGGTTTGTCGGTACCGATATCGAATCCGCGGTAGAGCAGGCGGCTGTCGGCCGAGATGATCTCCCCTTGCAGGCGCTGCGCCAGTACCGCGGCGGCCGCGCTTTTCCCGGAGCCGGTCGGGCCGACGAGGAATATAACCCGCGGAAGCGGATGGGCTTCAGGCATGGACGGCATTCTCAAATACCTCAAGTCGCTTGAGAACTCCGGACGGGTAGAATTCGACCGCGACCACGTCGATCCGCCAGGGGGTGTCGGAAAGCGCGCACTGCTGAAGGAAATATTGGGCGGATGCCAGGAGATGATTTCTTTTGCGCGGGGTAACCGCCTCTTCCGGCAATCCGTGAGTCCGGCTGCGGCGCGTTTTTACCTCGACGAACACGGTCGCGTCCCCGCACCGGGCGATCAAATCCAATTCTCCGTAGGGTGTCCGCACATTGCGTCCAAGAATTTCATACCCCGATTTGGAGAGATGATCTGCGGCCGTCTTTTCCCCGCGGTTTCCAAGCAGCTTTTTCCCGGTTGTCACGGACGCCCCTTCTCAGGCCGGGTGGGATACGGCGACCACCGCATCGTTTCCCTTACTCCCCGTGCAGCCGGTTGCGCAGGAACTCAGCCGGTTCTCCGCTCAGCCCGGAAACCGTCATCCGCAGGAATCGGCGTCCCCGGTGAAGTTGCTGGGGAATTAATTCAGCCAGCCATCCCTGCGTTTCCCGGGGATATAGGGCCGCTAAGCGGACCAGAAGTTCGGATGCCAGCCGCATCGTTTCCGGATCCATTTCCGTAAAAGCCGCCGGGAGTAATTCGAGAGCAGCGAAGAGGGATTCCGATGTCTTCTCGTCGGCCCATGACCGCAGCGCCATCCAGCCGAATCGCCGGCGCGGGGGCTCGCGGAATTCGATCCAGGTCCGGATATCGGCGCGGAACAGCAGCGGATCGGCGGTTCGGAGCGGAAGGCAGGCGTGCACGGCCAGATCCTGAAGGACGGCCGGGTCGTCCGTTTCCTCAAGCCAGTTTAAAAGCAGGGTTCGCACGTCGCCGGGATTGCGGGAAAGGCCGGCGAGGTACGCGGCCAGTTGTTTCTCTTCGAGCCTGCCGTCCGTCCAGGCCGCGGACGCCGCGGCAATCACGCCTGCGTTTTTTTCCCGGGCGACGGGAAGCAACGCCGCCTCCAGTTCGCGGATCAGAATGCCGGGTACTTCCCAGGCGGGAAGCGCGCCGCGCCGGGCCATCGACCGTCCGCGCCGCAGCAGGCGGTGGGCATGCTCGTCCAGGAGCGCGCGCAGGAAGGTCCGGAACGCGGCGGGATCCTCGAGCAATCCGGCCAGCTCAAACGCCTGAAGCCGCAAGCGCGAGAGGTTGATGGCGGGCACGCCTAATACGCTTTGCCGAAGACGGCTTTTTGGGCCGCGTCCTTGCCGCAAACGATGCAGCGCCCTTGTCCGGCCGGTTGGTCGAGGGGGATGCAGCGGATGGTGGCCTTGGTGTCTTCCTTGACCTTTTCCTCGCACGCCGCTTCGCCGCACCACCAGGATACGGCGAATCCGTTTTCCACCGCGCCGCGGAATTCTTCATAATCGGCCGGGTCCTGGGTGTGATCGTCTCGGAACTGCTTCGCCCGCGCCAGGAGCGCCTTCTGAATCTCGTCCAGCAGGGAGCCGACCGAAGGCAGCAATTGATCCCAGGCTGCGGTGGTCTTGCCTTCTCGGCCCGGCCGGTCGCGGCGCGCGAGCGCCACCGTTCCCGCGGCAAGATCGCGCGGGCCGATTTCGATGCGGACCGGTATGCCGCGCATTTCCCAGTCGTTGAATTTATAACCGGGCGTCAGGCCGTCGCGCAGGTCGACCCGCACGCGGTACGTTTGCTGCAGTTCCTTCTCCAGCTGCAGCGCCTTCTCCGTGACCGCCGCCTTTTCCTCTTCTTTGCGCCAGATCGGCACGATCACCACCTGGATCGGCGCCAGGCGCGGCGGCAGGATCAATCCCGTATCGTCGCCGTGGACCATGATGATGGCGCCGATGAACCGGGTCGAGAGCCCCCAGGACGTGGTCCAGGCAAATTGCTGGCTGTTCTGTACGTCGAGGTACTGGATGTTGAACGCTTTCGCGAAATTCTGCCCGAGGTTGTGCGAGGTGGCGGATTGCAGCGCCTTGCCGTCGCCCATCATGGCTTCGATCGCATAGGTGCAGGCCGCGCCGGCGAACTTCTCGCTGTCGCTCTTCCGGCCGCGGATGACCGGGACGGCGGCTTCGTTCTCGGCGAAGTCGGCGTAGATATCCAGCATGCGCAGGGTTTCCTCGTCCGCCTCCTTGGCCGTGGCGTGCGCGGTGTGTCCTTCCTGCCAGTAAAATTCGGTCGTGCGTAAAAACAGCTTGGTGCGTTTTTCCCAGCGCACGACGCTGTTCCACAGATTGATCAGGATCGGCAGGTCGCGGTACGATTTAACCCACTTGGCGTACATATGGCCGATGATCGTCTCCGAGGTCGGCCGGACCGCCAGCGGTTCCTCGAGCTCCTCGCCCCCGCCGATCGTCACCACCGCCAGTTCAGGGGAGAATCCCTCCACATGTTCCTTTTCTTTCTCCAGGAACGATTTCGGGATGAACATGGGAAAGCCGGCGTTGACGTGGCCGGTGGCTTTAAAGCGCCGGTCCAGTTCGCGGGTGATGGCTTCCCACAGCGCCCAGCCGTACGGGCGCACCACCATGCAGCCGCGGACCGGCGCGTAGTCGGCCAGTTCGGCCCGCAGGACAAGCTGGTTGTACCATTCGGAAAAATCCTCGGCGCGCGAGGGCAGGCGATCTTCGGGCATGTGCGTGACTCCTTGGTGGATTAATTGATTCTGCAATGATAACCGGTTCGATGATGGACGCCAACCTAACCCCCTCTTCAATCCCGAAAAACCCATCCCATGTCATTCCCGCGTGATCCTGGCGGGAATCCATCCGGTTCCATTTGCCGCATATCTGGATGCCCGCTTCGAACATGCGGGCACGACGGACCAAAGATCGTCAACCGATGGGATTGCCTGAGGTGGGTGATCCGCTGCCTATGGCCGCCAGCCGATCCGCATGCTCCTGAATAACCGTCACCGCTTTCTCAGGCGAGACGGCAAATCCAAACAGCGATATATCGGATTCCCTGACATGGGGGGATGCGGATCGGAAGAACGCCTGAAAGGTCTCCTCCCATACGTAACCCATCAGCAGCAACGGCCGCGGGGACAACTCGCCGGTCTGAATTTGCACGGCGGCGAACGCGATTTCGGCCAGCGTGCCGATCCCGCCGTCGAGCGCGACGTATGCATCGGCCATGCGGACCAGCGCCGTCAGCCGCTCGTGCACGCTGGGGCAACGGATCTCTTCCGCTATCCAGGGGTTGATGCGGCGTCCGGCGCGGCTGAG
>CAZYSF010000074.1:0-8360 GCA_964649635.1 uncultured Anaerolineales bacterium
TGCCCTGTTCGGCGATGTCCAGCACATTCCGGATGCGCGCAAGGAAGGGGCCTGGTTCGGTGGGCTTAAGGATGAAATCGTCCGCGCCTAAATTGAATGCGAGGCGTTCGTCTTTCGCGTCGGTGTAGGTGGCGGTGTACACGATGAATGGGACCGTCTTGAGCTTTGGATCGGATTTCCAATACCGCAGGAGCGTATAACCATCCATGACGGGCATCAATAGGTCGGATATCATCAATACCGGCGGATTCTGGCGCGCTTTGACAAGCGCCTCGGCGCCGTGGACGGCTTCTTCCACTTCGTACCCCTGACTCTGCAGCATGGCGCGCAGAAGGTAACGGCTTTCTTCCTTGTCGTCCGCGATCAAAACCCGTTTCTTGGTCATGGGGATGTCTCCCTTCGAAACCCGGCCAGATACCGCTCGATCTCCGCCACGAACGTATCCGGATTAATCGGTTTTTCAATGTACCCGTTGCATCCGGCCGCGATCGTCTTTTCCCGGTCGCCCGGCATGGCATAGGAGGTGACCGCGACGATCGGGGTATTTTTCAGCGCCGGATTTTTTCGAAGCGTGCGGGCGACGGCGTAACCGTCCATGGAGGGGAGTTGGATATCCAGCAGTATCAGCTGCGGAAGGATGCACCCCGCCTGTTCGATGCCGTTCGGCCCGTCGCAAGCCGAGAGGACGGTGTGCCCGTTTTTTTCCAGCAGAAATGTGGCGAGGTAGCGGTTTTGTTCGTTGTCCTCGATCAGCAGGATTGTATTTGTCATGGTTCCCCCGGCTCCTTGAGGGGCAAATAGAGTGTGAAAACGCTACCCTTGCCAAATTCGCTTTCCGCGCGGATTTCCCCGCCCAGGAGTTCCGCCAACCGACGGCAGATGGCCAAGCCCAATCCGGTGCCTTCGTGCTCGCGCGTCAGGCCGGAATCGATTTGGTGAAACGGCACGAATAACTTCTCCAATTCCTCTGGTTTGATCCCGATCCCGGTGTCGGCAACCGAGACGGTCAAAGCCGATTGCGGCGCATGATACGGGTACGGCAGGATTCCCGCGGTGAGCGTTATCCCGCCCTTCTCTGTGAATTTAACCGCGTTGTTTAAAAGGTTGATCAGCACCTGTTCGACCCGCCGAGAATCGCTGACAAAGGCGCCGATCTCCGGCGCCAGCCGGACCTGGAGCGTCAGTCCCTTCTTCTCCGCCAGCGGTTTCACGAGGGCCGCGGCCTTTTCGATGGATGCGCGCAGGTTGAACGGTTCGGAATTCATCTCCAATTGGCCGGCTTCGATCTTGGAAATATCGAGCACGTCGTTGATCAGCGCCAGCAGGTGGCGGGCGCTGTCGCGCACCATTCCGAGCTGTTTGTGCTGTTCCGCGGTCAGCGGTCCGGCCAGTCCCTGGAGGATGATCCCGGTGAATCCGATGATCGAGTTGAGGGGCGTGCGCAATTCGTGAGACATGGTGGCCAGAAACGCGGATTTCAGGCGGTCGGCTGCTTCAGCCCTGTCTTTTGCGACGGCCAGTTCCACCGTCCGATCAGCCACCCGTTGTTCCAGGGTGGCGTTCAACAGCCGGATGGCTTCATCCGCCCGTTTGCGCTCCGTGATGTCCGTCCCGATGCTCAGGATCTCCGTGACCCGGCCTTGCGAATCCTTCACGATCCGGTTGGTCCATGCGATCCAGACCCGCTTCCCGTCCCGGCGAATATTTTCGTTGATATTCTGTTCGAAGGTCAGCGGATCGGATTGGATTTGATCCATGAGGTGGCGGAGGTCGCGCCCGTCGCTTTCGGCCGAGGGGACGATTGTGCCAATGACCGGCTGGCCGATGATCTCGCCGGCGGAATACCCAAAGAATCGCTGCCCGAACTCGTTGAGGAAGGTGATCCTTCCGTCGCGCGTCCACCGTAAAATAATGCTGTTGGCGTGCTCGACCAGTTCGCGGTATTTGCGTTCGCTTTCCAGCAACCGCTGTTCCGACTCCTTCCGGTCGGTGATGTCGCGGATGATCATGCTGCTCCGTGGTTTTCCCTTTTCATCCTGGAAAAGGGCGGTGGAGACTTCGCCGAAGAATTTCACGCCATCCTTCCGCAGCAGGGTGAGTTCGCCGTGATAAGCGCCCATCCGGGCGCGTTCTTTGAGCGCGACGGCCAGCCGCGGATCTGTCGTATCCACCAGGCCATCCCGTCCGGCGGCCGTGATTTCCTCCTCCGTCCTCCCGAAAACGCGGCAGGCGGCCGGATTCGCCGCGAACACGCGCCCGTCCGGCGCCGTCAGCAGAATGGCGTCGTTACTGGTGCTGAACAGCAGGCGGTACCGTTCTTCGCTTTCCTGCAACGCGCGGTTGGCCAGGATAAGATGTTCCGTCCTTGTCCGTACTTGGGAGCGCAGCAGTAACACGATCCCGACGGCTAAGGCGAACATTCCGCCGATGCCGGTGATGATCCAATATACATACTGCGGCACACGGTAAACCGGAGCAGGGGCTCGGTAAATCCAGCGGCCCAGGATGGCGTAATAGGGCGAATTGGATTCGTCGATCCACCCGTCCAGCCGCCGGTCTATCGCCTGGAGGAGTTCCGGATTGCGCCCCTGAGCCGTCGCAAAGAAAAGCATCGCCGGATCGAAAACGATCGGTGTCTTGACCAGGCCGAACTCCCGATAAAAATAATCTCCGAAGAAATTATTGGCGATCGCCGCATCCGCCGTGCCGTCCGCCGCCATTTGAAAGGCTTCCTCGAGCGAATCCGTCGTCACGATCGTAAATTCGTATCCGAATCCGGCCATGTAAAGCTCAAACACCGTTTGTTGGATGGATCCTTCGAGGACGGCCACTCGTTTCCCCGCCAGATCGTTGTATCCGGTAACTTGTGCACTGGAATGGGAATAAACCTGTGACCAGCTACCCAAAACCGGTGTATTGTGAAAATCGTAAACCTGATCCCGTTCCGTTGAAAAAGCCACATCCGGCATCAGGTCGATCCGGCCCGCTTCCAGTTCGGCAAGGCAATCTACCCACTGGCAGGGCTCATAAACCAGAGTCCATTCCTCCGCTGCGCCGATTTCCTCCAGGATATCAATAAAAAATCCCGAGGGATGACCGCTCTCATCCATGAAGATCTTCGGCTCGTTCTGATAAATGCCGACGCGCACCGTGCGGGCGGCGGCATTGGCATGGACGAATGAAATTGGATTGACGAGGGAAAAGCCGGCGCAGAGGAGAGATGCCTGAAGGAGGATCAGGGCCGGATTCAGACGCGGCCGAACCGGCGGACGCAGGCCAGGGTCACCCAGCCGGGGGGGGGAGCCCGGTAAAGTTCGCACCGGTTCGACTAAGCGGCGGACAGGGACGGTACGGACAGCTGTCACACCTTTACGGCCTCCTTCCGGATTTCATGCAACCGCCGGATTGCTGGATTACAGGCACATACCGAGTATCCACACGGCCGGGAGGATGTAACATTTCTTTCCCCCCCAAACGCGGGGAATGGTGCAAATACTGCTTGGGGATGCCTCAGCGGTTTTTCCGACGCGACGCAGCCGGGCTTCCCCGCATTCTTTGAAAGCTCGCCAATGGACGGGCGGGGTTTGTTTTAAGGCTTACGGAGAAGGCGAACGCCCCAAGCCATTATTCCCGCTGAAGTATGATTATATGCGAACTGCTGTTTTTCCACGCCTTTTTCGAGTTTTCGATAAAGCCTTAATTTGCCCGGATGGATGTATCATGGTTTTTCACCATGGAAACTGAAAACTTCGGTTTATACCTCCATATTCCCTTCTGCCTGCGGCGCTGCCGGTATTGCGACTTCTTCTCGACGGAGGGGAAGCTGAACCGGATTCCCGCGTATATCCGGGCGCTGCTGCGTGAGATCGAATGGACCGGCAGCGCGGGTGGAAACCCATCCGCCGACAGTGTGTTTTTCGGGGGCGGGACACCTTCGCTGCTCGAACCGGGGCAGGCCGGCCGGGTTTTGGATCGCATCCGGAAATCGTTCCGGCTCGATCCGCACGCGGAGATTTCACTCGAAGCCAATCCCGGGACGGTGGACCACGCCCGGTTGAAAGCCTTCCGCGAGGCCGGGGTAAACCGGCTCAGTCTCGGTGTGCAATCGGCGGGCGGGGGTGAGTTGCGCATGCTCGGGCGGATCCACACGTATGCCGAAGCGGAACGAACCTTCCACGATGCGCGCCGCGCCGGATTTACCAATATCAGCCTGGATTTTATATACGGATTGCCCGGGCAGACCGAGGCGGCCTGGACCCAAACGCTCAAACGGGCTCTCGCGCTCGGCCCGGAACATCTTTCGTTGTATGCACTTACGCTCGAGCGCGGGACCGATCTTGCGCGCGCGATCCGGCGCGGTGCGCTCCCGGCCCCGGAGGATGACTTGGCGGCGGATATGTTCGAACGCGCGGAGGAAATGCTTGCGGCGGCGGGGTATCGTCATTACGAGATATCGAACTGGGCGCGGGATGCCGCGGGCGCCGCGTCCGGCGGTCCCCGCGCTTCGGCCCTTCCCGCCTACGCCTGCCGGCACAATCTGCGGTATTGGCTGAACCGGCCGTATCTCGGGTTCGGCGCCGGCGCGCACGGCTGCGCCGCGGGAAAACGGTATGCCAATATCTGTTCGGTTGAAAAATATATCGACCGCATCCGGACCGGGAAATCCCGCCGCTTTCCACTGACACCCGCCGCTTCCCGCAGCGTGCTCCGTACACGCGAAGACGAGTGGCGCGAGACGATGTGGCTTGGCCTGCGCCTGACCGAAACCGGAGTGGATCGTGAAGTGTACCGGATCCAGTTTGGCGTGGATTATGGCGACCGTTTCCGCAAGGAGATCGATTCCGCCATCGCCGCCGGATTGCTGGAATGGACCCGGAACGGAGAAGCCCTGCGCCTGACGCCCCGCGGCAGGCTGCTGGGAAACCAAGTGTTTCAATTGTTTGTGTGAAGACCGGCGATCGACGATACGGAGCGAGGGTGGATTAAGCCGGCATCCAGCCTTGCTCGTCATGCCCGCGGGTACTAAGCGGGCATCCAGCGATCTATTCTTGGTTGAGTAAAGTGATGTCTGCGTCCGCCCTGGATCCCCGCTAAGAGCCCGCGGGGATGACGATCAAAACAGTCCGTCATGCCCGCGCCTGCCGAGTAGTCAAGTTCGTCCTGCCGGGGTGTTTTTAGCCGGCATCCGGGGGTTTTCCTTCGTGGGGTTTGGTAATAATTGAGGAGGTAATGGATTCCCGCTTAGTACACTCTCGCTTCGCCGCCATTCCCACTCAAAAATCAGATACGAGTGGGAATGCTCCGCGAGGGCAGGCGCGGGATGACGCTCTCGTATCCCGTCAGGAACGCGCGGGAATAACGAACTTACTTCTGTCGTTCCAACAGCGCCCGGGCGAGGGATTCCAGCGCCGGTTTAAACTCACCCAGCGGCTGTGCGGCGCTTAACGATTCAAATGCCTGGTCGACCCAGTCGCTGGATAACGCCAGCGTGTGCTCCCGCGCGCCGCAGGCCTCGAGTTCCGCCAGGAGCGGCGGGATGCCGGCCGGAGAAAACTCGGCGGCGAGCAGCGATCGGAATTTTTCGGACCGCTCAAGCCCGTAGAGAATCGGAAGACTCTTCTTGCGCGCGAGCAGGTCGCTGGCGTTGGTTTTGCCGGTCACGTTCGGATCGCCCCAAACGCCCAGATAATCATCCTGAATCTGAAAGGCAAGGCCCAGCGCGCGGCCAAAGCGGGCGAACGCGTCCTGCCGCCCGGCGGATGCGCCGGCGCTGACCGCGCCCAGCCGGCAGGCGCCCTCCACCAGCGCGGCGGTTTTGCCTTCGATCATTTCCTGATACTCGCCCAAAGTGATCCCTTGCGCGTCCTCGTATGTCAGATCCAGGAATTGCCCATACGTCAGCCGCAGGCAGGTGCCGGAGAGGATCCGCAGCCATTCGGCGGCGGAATCGGATTTTGATTCCGCCAACACGGAATACGCAAGCGTGAAGATCGCATCCCCGACGTTGATCGCCTGGGCGGAACCGTGCAGTTTCCAGACTGTCGGACGGCCGCGCCGGGTGGAGTCGCCGTCCTGGATATCGTCATGGATCAGGGAAAAGGAGTGGATCAGCTCGACCGCGCCGGCCGCCGGGAGCGCGGCCCGCCAATCCGCGCCGCACCCTCCGCACACCAACAGGCAGAGCAGGGGGCGGATTCGTTTGCCGGTCGTCTCGGGACCGGCTCCATCCCCGCTCCAACCCATGGCGTACGTGGCCATGTTCCATAAACCATTATGGGTGGCTTTGAGTCTGTCCACGGAATGATGCAGCCCGGCGTCGAGCTCCATCAGCATCTCGTCGATGGTGGGTTTAGGAGACGAGGGATTCATGATTTTTGGAGCGGCAGATCCCGCAGTTCGGAAAGGTCGCGCGCGCCAGCGGCGAACATCGTCACCCGCAGCTCGCGGATCCAGCGGTCCAGTTCCGCTTCCACGGCGCGCGGACCCTTCACGGCCGCCGGAAGCAGCGGACCGGCGATCCCGGCCAGGCCGGCGCCGAGCGCGATGCACTTGGCGATCTCCAATCCGTTGCGGATCCCGCCCGAGGCGATCAAGGGCAGATCGGGCACCGCCCGGCGGCATTCCGCAAGCGCATCCGCCGTCGAAAGCCCCCAATTTACAAAGAGCGCCGCCAGCCGGGCCTGGTCGCGGTTGCGGGCGCGGTGCTTCTCGACTTGCGACCAGGAAGTCCCACCGGCGCCAGCCACATCGATCGCGGCCACTCCAGCCATCGCCAACCGGCGCGCCGTCTCGCCGCCGATCCCCCAGCCGACTTCCTTCACCACCACCGGAACGGAGAGCGAGCGGCAGATCGATTCGATTTTCTGCAGCAGTCCGGCGAATTCGGTGTTGCCTTCCGGCTGGAGCGCTTCCTGCAGCGAATTCAGATGCAGGATCAGCGCATCGGCTTCCACCAGCTCGACCGCCCGCCGGCATTCGTCAAGCGAGTAGCCGTAATTCAATTGGATGGCGCCGAGGTTCGAAAGCAGCAGGATGTCCGGTGCCACATCCCGGACGCGGTAGGAGGAAACCAGAGCGGGGGATTCGATCGCCGGCCGCAGCGAGCCGAGCCCCATGGCGACTCCGGCGGATTGTGCCGCCCTGGCCAGTGCCCGATTGATGGTGCCGGCTGCTTTCGTTCCGCCGGTCATGGAGGAGATTAGAACCGGCGCGCTCAACTTTCGTCCGAAAATCAAAGTCTGGGTGACCACATCCGCGAGGTTGATTTCCGGGAGAGCCTGGTGGGGAAACCGGTATTTTTCCAATCCGTTGGACACGCCGGATTGGACGTTTTTCTCCAGGTTTATGCGGATGTGATCCGCCTTGCGGGATGCGCTCGGCGCAACTTTTTTCATGTTCGGGTGTTTTCTAAACGGATAATCGGCATGGTACCAGCACGCTTGAGGGGTGTCAATGCCGGACTTGACGGTGTCGCGGCGGACACGTACAATTGGTCTGCTCCGACGGGTCCGCAGGGAAATGGGTTGCGGCTCAGAAAGCATCTTTGAAGGAGGAACTCTCGATGGCAGAAACCACCTCGGATTTGGTTCAAGGCATTATCGTGGAACTCCTGGCGGTCGACCCCTCGAAGGTCACCAAGGAAGCCCGTTTCCGCGAAGATCTCGGAGCCGATTCTCTCGATCTGGTCGAATTGATCATGGCCTTTGAAGAGAAATTCGGCGCGGAAATCTCCGATGAGGATGCGCAGAAAATCCTCACGGTCGGAGAAGCGGTGAAGTACATCGACGAACGAAAAAAACCCGCCTAGGTTTTATTGTTCCGATTGAATAAGCGTAGGGCCGTTCCGAAGAACGGCCCTACGGGGTTAAGTAGAATAGACGTCATGGATGCCGGCTGCAAACGCGCCGGGATGACGGACTGTTTTGATCGTCATTCCCGCGGGCTCTTAGCGGGAATCCACGACGTACTCAGACATAACCATACTCCTAAAACAAAGACCTGGATGCCCGCTTAGTACTTGCGGGCATGACGAGCAATACTGGATGCCGGCTGCGAACGCGCCGGCATGACGAAACCCCTTACCCTTCGCGTATCTCCAGCTTGCGGATCGCCAAACCCGGCTGAGCCGCGCGGTCGGGATCCCGTTCCGGGATCTTTAACACTAGTTCCAACCCGGCGCTTACCCGGCCGAAGACCGTGTGGCGGTTGTCCAGATGCGGGGTGGGCCCGAAGGTGATGAAAAACTGGCTGCCGTTGGTACCGGGACCGGCGTTGGCCATCGAAAGCATTCCGGATGCGCTATGCCGCAGAGACGGGTGAAATTCGTCGGCGAATTTGTATCCCGGGCCGCCGCGGCCGGT
>CAZYSF010000075.1:0-3940 GCA_964649635.1 uncultured Anaerolineales bacterium
TAACAGATGCTTCGCTTCCCCTCGCTCCGCTCGGGGCGGGCGCTCAGCATGACAACCTGATTAAGAATCTAGTATATGATCCCGCGAAATCTGTATTCTCGGCGATTTCCGCGTACAATACGGTTCCGAGCCGGCGGAGCAGTCGCGGCCCAGGTCACTTAAAGGAAGAGCCGCGTCCCATGGGCGCGGGGGACGGCGGGGTTGACAGAACCCGCACCCGCCGGTAGCATCACAGCGGCAAAAAAACCGGTCCGGAAAGGGAGTGGAATGCAAAGCGATAACCCCCCGGCAGCCGCTCCGCTTACATTTACGGACCGGATGCGGGTGCAAAGCAAAGGTGCGGTCGAAACCGTCGCCGGTTTTTTCAACCGGGCGGGGGTTACTCCCGATGCGATGACCCTGCTCGGGCTGATGGGGGCGACGGTGGGTGCCGTTACTTTGGCGCTCGGCGCCATCCCCCAGGGCGGCGTCGTGATTCTCCTAAGCGGCTTGACCGACGCGCTGGACGGGACAATGGCGCGCCTGCGGGGAAAAACCACCCGTTTCGGAGCGTTCCTCGACTCCACCATGGACCGCTTCTCGGAGCTGTTCATCTTCTGCGGCCTGGCAGTGTATTTCGGATTTTCCTCCGACGTGCTCGGGGTGGCGGTCACATTCGCGGCGGCGATCGGCTCGGTGATGGTTTCCTACACCAAGGCGCGCGCCGAAGCGCTGGGCTTTGAGTGTAAAATCGGGCTGCTGACCCGGATGGAACGCTATATGGTGCTCTGCCCGCTTTTGATCCTGAACCTGCCGTTCCCGGCGGCCGCGGCGGTGGCACTGCTTGCGAACTTTACCGCGTTGCAGCGGATCGGGCATGTCTACCGCCAATCCCGCCGCGACGCCTGATGGTAAAAAAATAATCTTTGGGAGAGAATCGCTATGAGCGCTTTTGATGAACTCGGAATTCACATCGGTCCCCTGTACATCCGCTATTATGGAATCATCCTCATGTCCGCCGCGCTGCTCGTGGCCTGGACGGCGGAAGTGCTTGCCCGCCGCCGCAAATTCGATCCGGAAATCGTTTGGGATATGTTCCTGTGGGTGGTCATCGGCGCGGTCGTCGGGGCGCGCATCTGGCACATCCTCACCCCGCCCCAGAGCATGGTCGATATGGGGATGGATACCGGCTATTACCTCACCCATCCGTTCGACGCCGTCAACCTGACCAAGGGCGGGCTCGGCCTGCCCGGCGGGATCATCGGCGGCGCCATCGCGATGTGGCTTTATGTCCGCCGCAACAAGCTTTCGTTCCTGGTTTGGGCCGATCTCGCCGTGCCGGGCATCGCCATCGGCCATGCCTTCGGCCGGCTGGGGAACTGGGTCAACCATGAAGTCTACGGAGCCCCCTCCGGCAACCTGCCCTGGGGGATTTACATCCCGCCCCAGTACCGCCTGACGGAATTCGCCGACATCGACCGCTACCATCCGCTTTTCCTGTATGAAGCGCTGCTCAACCTGGTGAATTTCGGCATCCTGATCTTCCTCGGGCAGAAGCACAGCCAGAAACTGAAGGACGGCGATCTGATGCTCGTGTACTTCATCAACTACGGTCTGATCCGGTTCTTCCTGGAATTCGTCCGGCTGGATACCTCGCCGCTGGCGGGTACCGCCGTCAATGTCAATCAGGTTACCGCGGCCGTCGCGGTCATCGCATCGGTCGTGGCGCTTTTCTGGCGCCACGGGCTTGGAGATTGGATCCAGGCGCACCGGCCGGCGAAGGAACCCACCACGATCTGAATGGATACGGAGAGACGGAAAACCGTCTCTCCTTTTTCTTCCATCCCCTCCCGCCTCCCCCTACAGGGGGAGGCGGGAGGGGATGGTTTTTCATCCGCGGCATTACATATCTGTGATCCAGTCTATAAGGCAAACAGGAGGGGGATGCTCCAAAATTAACCACTGGTACTACAATGAACGGACAAGGGAAACCGGAGATGGGACGGGACCTCGGCGGACCAGGGAAGGATAAATGATAGAAGCTCACGGATTGACCAAGCATTACGAACGGGTGACCGCCGTGAACAACCTGACGCTGCGGGTCGGGCGGGGGGAAGTCCTCGCCCTGCTCGGCCCCAACGGCGCGGGCAAGACCACCACCACCCGGATGCTGGCGGGAATTCTGCGCCCGAATTCGGGCGGCGCGTGCGTCGCGGGATTCGACATTCTCACCCAGACGGAAAGCGTACGCGCCGCGGTGGGCGTCCTGACCGAACAGCACGGGCTCTATTCCCGGATGCGGTGCGGCGAATATCTGGATTTTTTCGGCGCGCTCTACGGTCTGACGCCCGTCCAGCGCCGCGAACGGGCTCAATATCTGCTGAACGCGCTGCGGCTGGAGGTGGATTCCGACGCCTGGCTGGCCGAATTCTCAAAGGGCATGCGCCAGCGTCTGGCGCTCGTCCGCGCGCTGATGCATTCTCCTTCCATTTTGCTGCTGGATGAACCGACCTCCGCGCTGGATCCCGAATCCGCGCGGGTGGTGCGCGATCTGCTCCGCTCGATGCGTGCGGCGGGTTGCACGATCCTGGTGTGCACCCATAATCTCTCCGAAGCCGAGGAATTGGCCGACCGGATCGCGATCATCCGCCGCGGGCGCTTGATCGCCGAGGGGACCGCCGCCGAGCTGCGGATGCGCATGCTCGGGCCGGCCGTGTTCGAGCTGCGCCTGGCGCAGGAAAGCGAAGACCTGGTTTCCGCGCTGGAGGGATTGGCCGAGGTTACGGCGCGGACCCCCGCGGGCATCCGCTACCGCGCGGCCGATCCGGTTTCGGCGAATCCCCAAATCCTCCGCCGGGTGATGGAACGCGGGGGCAAGGTTGTGGAATTGCGCGAAGTCACCCCGTCGCTCGAGTCGGTGTATCTGCAGGCGGTGGCCGAAGAGGGCGCGCCGCCGCCCGCCGGGGAGGCGATATGAGCGCCGCCGTGAACGCCCTTCCGCTGCGCTTCCGCGCTTGGCGCCTCGCGGCGCTGGTCAAACGCGAGATGCGGGATCAACTCCGCGATTGGCGGGTGGTGATCCCGATGGCCATCCTGACATTGTTCTTCCCGATCCTGATGAACTTCGCCGCGCGGGTGGTCATCAACTACGTGAACCAGTACGGGGGGCAGGTCGTCGCCGAAGCGATCTTCCCCTTCCTCCTGATGATCGTGGGCTTCTTCCCGACCTCGGTTGGGCTGGTGATCGCGCTCGAAAGCTTTGTCGGCGAGAAGGAACGCTACAGCCTGGAACCGCTCCTGGCCACGCCGCTTTCCGACATCGAACTCTTTCTGGGAAAAGTCCTCGCCTCGGTGATCACGCCCCTGTGCGCCGCTGCGCTGGGTATAACGGCCTACCTGGCCGGGATGTATTTCTCCGCCGGATGGTTCCCGCCGCTCGAGGTCCTGGTGCAAATTCTGATCCTCACCGTCGCCCACGCGGTCTGCATGGTCTCGGCCGCGGTGGTAATCTCGGCCCAGACCAACTCGGTACGGGCCGCCAATCTGCTGGCCTCGTTCGTGATCGTCCCCTTTGCGCTCCTGATGCAGGGGGAAAGCATGATCATGTTCTACCGGATGTACAACGAGTTGTGGTGGGTCATCGGCGGCGTGGTTCTCCTGGCGGTGATCTTCATCCGGATCGGGCTGCGCCAGTTCCGGCGCGAGGAACTGCTCTCGCGTGAGGTCGAGGAATTGCGCTTCGACCGGATGGGCTCCTACTTCTGGCGCTGCTTCAGCGGGGGCGCGCGCACACCACGCGCGTGGTACCGCCAGGCGGTCGCGCCCGCCTTCCGCCGCATCCTGCCGGCCGTCCCATGGACGGCGATCGCACTCGCCCTCGCGGTGGTGGTCGGGATCGTGCTGGCCGAGCGGTTCCCGCTGCCCGTGTCGATGCTGGGAACCCGGGCCTATAAAACCGAGT
>CAZYSF010000076.1:0-9004 GCA_964649635.1 uncultured Anaerolineales bacterium
CTTTACTTGTGGATCTTCGGCGACAATGTGGAAAACCGTTTTAACCACATTCCGTTCGTCATCTTCTACCTGATCTGCGGGCTTGCGGCGACGTTCGCGCAACTAGCGTTCAACGCCGGATCCGACCTGCCGAATTTAGGGGCCTCGGGGGCGATCGCGGGCGTGCTCGGCGCATATATTTTGCTGTTCCCGCAGGGAAAGATCAATGTATTGCAGGGCCAGCAGGTGGTCCAGGTGCCCGCACTGATTGTGATCGGCCTTTGGGCCGTCCTGCAGTTCTTCAGCAGTATAGGTTCCATCACCGATACGGCCGACACGGGCGGGGTGGCCTACATCGCGCACATCGGCGGATTTCTGGCGGGGGTTCTGCTGACCTTTGTGTTCCGCGGGAGCGGCGGGGCGCAGTGGACGGGCGGAAGCAGTTCAATGATCAATCGCCGCTGACCGATCGGGGATGCTGCGGAGAGACCGGGCGGGGGGGAACCCGTCCCCCGCCAAGAGGTCCGGGCGAATTAGCAGGGTGTTGAAAAAGGCAAAGGTGGTCATTGCGAGGAGCGAAGCGACGAAGCAATCTCCCCATTTTTTCGAAGAAGGAGATTGCTTCGCTCCCTCCGGTCGCTCGCAATGACACCTGTTATCCCTTTTTCAACTCCCAGTTGAGGAAAAGATACTGGAATCCACGATGACTTTCGCCGTGTGGCTGAACGAAGCGCAAAAGCGCATCTGGGTCGAGGAGCGGTCGGTCCTGCAACGCGCCTTGGATGTGCTATCGGGGTGGGAGGCGGAGCCGGCCGATCTCGAACACCTGCGGCGCGCCCTGCGGCAGCTCGACGAGCTTTTCCTACTGGTCGTGGTCGGCGAGTTCAACAGCGGCAAGTCGGCGCTCGTCAACGCGCTCTTGGGCGAGTCGTTCCTTCCGGAGGGGCCGACGCCGACGACCGACCGAGTCTATGTCCTGGCGCACGGGCCGGCGGGCGCGCCCGAATTCCTCCAGGATGATATCCGATTGCTGCGTTATCCGGCCGAGCTCCTGCGGCAGGTGCGGATTGTCGACACGCCCGGGACGAACGCGGTTCTGCGGCGGCACGAGGCCATCGCGCGGGATTTTGTCCCGCGCAGCGATCTGGTCCTGTTCGTCACCTCGGCCGACCGGCCGTTCACCGAGAGCGAACGCGGCTTCCTCGAAACCATCCGCGAGTGGGGCAAGAAGGTCGTGGTGGTGATCAATAAGGACGACGTGCTGGACGGCCCGGCGGCCCGGCGCGAGGTCGAGACATTCGTGCGCTCGCAGGTGCGGCGCCTGCTCGACTTCGAACCGGAGCTGTTCATGGTCTCGGCCCGGGCCGGGCTGCGGGCGCCGGAATCACCGGCGGCGGAGGGCTTCCGCCGCTTCCGGGATTATTTGCGCGACACGCTGACGCAGACTCAATTGGTGGCGATGAAGCTGCGCAGCCCGCTGGGCGTGGCCGCCAAGCTGGTGGCCGAATGCCGGGCCAAGGCCGCCGGGCGGCTGCAGCTGCTGGCCGAGGACGCGCAGGCACTGCGGCTGGCTGAAAAGCAGTGGCAGGCGTACGAGACCGGGATGCGGGCCGAGTTCGAACGGCACCGGGCCCGGATCGAGAACGACCTGCTGCAAATGAGCCTGCGCGGCGAATCCTTCCTGGATGACCATATGCGGCTGGTGAAGATCGGCGAGATGCTGCTGCACGGGCAGCGCACGCGCGCCGCGTTCGAGGCGGAGGTAGTGGCCGGCACGCCCGAGAAGGTCTCGGCCCACGTCCAGGAAGTCATCGACTGGCTGGTCGAGCGCGAGCTGGAGCTGTGGCGGCGGACGGCTATCGAACTGGGCCGGCGGCGGGAGACTTCGGCGCTGCACGAAGCGGCGCAGGAGGCGGCCGGCGGGTTCGTCTACAACCGGCGGCAACTCCTCGAAAGTCTCGGCGCGCAGGCCGGGGAAGTCATCCGTGGATACGATCGGACCGTCGAGGGCGAGCGGCTCACGGCGGTTGTGCGGGAATCGGTCGCCATGACCGGGTTGGTCGAGGTGGGCGCGCTCGGTTTGGGGCTGGCGCTCAAGATCCTGCTCACGACGGCCGCGGCCGACGCCACCGGGCTGATGGCGGCGGGCGTGTTGGGCGTGGTCGGGTTGGCGGTCATCCCCTGGCGGCGGGGTGTCGCCAAGCGCGACTTCCGTAAAAAGATGGAAGCATTGCGCAAGCGGCTGGAGGCGACGCTGGAGGAGAATTTCCACAGCGAGCTTGGACGCGGGCTCGAGCGGCTGCGGCAGGCGATGGCGCCGTACCGGGAATTCGTGGATGGGGAAGAGATCCGCCTGGAGCGGATCGCCGCCGGGTTGGACGAAGTCTCGACCCGGCTGGTCGCGCTCGAGGCGGCCGTGGAAGAAGCGGCGCCGGATCAAGATGCTGCCGGCAACGACGGCGTGTGAGCCGAGATAGGTGCCAGGGAGCCGGCCGAATTGCATCCAAGGGCAATTCCATAGGCATGGAAGCAGGACGAATAATATGAAAAAACCAAGTTGGTTATCGATTGCGATCTTACTGGTTGCCGCCCTTGCATCGGCGGATCCGTCCTTCACAGTGTCCGCCGGTCCGCGCGCCCAAGCCGCCGAACCCGGACTTGGCACGGTGGGGAGCTATGCCGTTTTAGGCGCTTCCACGGTGACGAATACCGGATCAACCTATCTTGGCGGAGATCTTGGGGTCAGCCCGGGTACTGCAATCACCGGCTTTCCCCCGGGGACCCTTTCGGGAACGGTCCACGCCGCTGATGCGTCCGCGTCCCAGGCTCAGAATGACGCCACCGCTGCATACAACGCCCTCAATATCCAGCCCTGTAATTCAAATCTGACCGGTCAGGACCTCGGCGGACTAACCCTCCCTCCCGGCACGTATTGTTATGACTCGTCATCTCAGTTAACGGGCAACCTCGTTCTCGATGCCCTGGGCGACCCCAACGCGGTCTGGATATTCAGAATGGGGAGTACGCTTACGACCGCATCCAGCTCGTCCGTCGCCTATATTAATAGCTCTCAACCGCTCTGCAATGTCTATTGGCAGGTGGGCAGTTCCGCGACTCTCGGCTCGGGCACTCAGCTCATCGGAAATATTTTTGCCGTTGCGAGCATCACCATGAATTCCGGCGCCAATCTGGACGGGAGGGCTGTGGCGCGAACCGGCGCGGTGACGCTGGATACCAATGCCATTGTCCCCGTGTTCTGCGCTTTGGCGCCGACGGGTACACCCACAATCCCGAATACGTCCACGGCGACCATAATCCCGGCCAGCCCGACATCCACGCAGACGGCATTGCCGGCGAATACGAGCACGCGCACGGCGACCACTATACCGGGCGCCCCGACATCGACGCCGGCGAATACGAGCACGCGAACGGCGACCGCATTACCGGGCGCCCCGACATCGACGCCGGCGAATACGAGCACGCGAACGGCGACCTTGGCGTCGGGCGGAATGGCGGGAGCAACGACGGCCACCTGGTTGACGTCCACATTCCTGGCGCGAATCGTCGGTTTGCCGAACAGCGGCGGGGCGCCCATCCGCGGTGAAAATTTCCCCTGGGGCTTGATGATCGCCGGCGGAGTCGGCGTATTGATGTTGATCCTGGGCGTATTCGCACACCGTCGGACGCATAAGTCGGCGCCATGACTTCTATTCTGCAAACCGTGAATAGGCTCGCTCGTCGCGCATTGGCCGGTTGTGAGGAAGTGGAATCCGTCGATAGGCTTTGTTGCCTGCTTGGATGAGCGCAATCGCCGGCGCCGTCATAATGATGGGAAAGCGGCGGGCTAGTAAAAAGCCAGCCTGCTTGCATGCGAATATACTCCATGGGTATCACGCTTGCCGTTCTTGGCGGCCGCCGGAAGAATCGGTCCGTCATCCATCCATCGGTTCCATGCTTCCTGAAGGAGGCCAAAGAAAATGAAGAGACAAAAGCGACTGGCTTTTTTGATCACCATGGTTCTGTCCTTTTCATTGGTAGTTCCGTCGTTCGAAGTATCCGCCCGCCCGCACATGCAGACTGAGCCCTTGCTGGGCGCGGCAGAGGCTTACTCGGTTCTGAGTGTGGCGGGTGTGACAGATGGCCCTCCGCCGAATGGTTCCACATTCAATGGAAATGTTGGTTCCTCAGGCGCGACCACTGATATTATTGCGACACAAGTAAGCGCCCCCGGAGTGGTGAACCCTCCCACGGTCGCGCAGGCTCTCCTTGACGCTGGTGCAGCTTGGGGTGCTCTTTCTACTCCTCCGCAGGCGCTGGCCGGAAGTGCCCTAAGCCTGGCTGGGAATAGCACCGTCGGTCCCGGCATCTATGACATAAACGCAGACCCCACCGGCGGCACGCTCACGCTCAGCGGCGCCGGTGTCTATATCTTCCGGAGCGCTTCCAGCGTCGCAGACCCTGGCGGCTTCACGGTTAGTTTGGAAACTGATGTTGATCCTTGCAACGTATACTGGCAGATCCAGACCTCTTGGACTTCCGGTGCCAATAGTACGCTTGTAGGAACTTTCATTACGCAAACTGCCAGCATCACGCTCGGAGACGGCACAACTGTTTACGGTCGAGTCCTTGCGTTGGGGGCGGGTGCCGTGACGCTCATCAACAACACTTTCACAAGCCCAATCTGCTTCGCGGCGCCGACGGCCGTGCCGGGCGGCGGGGGCGTAAGCGGTTTGCCGGATACCGGCGGCGCTCCCATCCGCAATGCAGAACTCCCGTGGTTGCCGGTTTTCTTCGGCGCTTTCGGCCTGATCGCTTTGGTCCTGGGCGTGGCGGCTTATCGCCGCACCCGGCTGACAAAGTAGCAGCGTTGTTTTTGGAGGGCTATGAGGATGCCTATTCGCCGCCCATTGCTCGGTGGCCTGGCGGTTGTTCTGGTCATAGAGGCGGGGCTCATAGGTTACGATTTAAAGGAGATGCGGGAGGCGCAACCAACGCCTCTTCCCTCCCCGCTGTTTTTACCTTCCGATTCGCCGACCGTAAGCCCGACCGTCCAATCCACCCCCACGGTCTTTTCGTTTGGACCGCTGGTGGATCCGGGTCTCGACCTCAACGCCGGGCCTGTCGACGTGCCGCTCGAGCTTCAGATTCCCAAACTCCACGTAACCGCCCCCGTGGCCGGTGTCGGACTCACATCGAAAAATTTGATGGATACGCCGAAAGGCCCGATCGGTGATGCGGTCTGGCATACGGCATTCTGGTTCCGGGGCGGAGGGATCCCGGGCGAGGTGGGCACGGCCACGATCGCCGGGCACGTCAACGATCCGCTGGGACGGCCTGAGATCTTTGCCAAACTTCAGGATCTCCGTCCCGGGGATGTGATTCTCATCCGCTATATCGATCTCTCGGAAAACATTGAGTTCACCGTCAAAGAGATCAAAGTCTACTCCCTCAAAGATTCCGCCGATCCGGCGGTGCTGACACGGATCTTCGGCGCCGGGCCGGTGGCCGGCACGGGACCGCAGCCGGCGCCCGACGGTCTCTCTCACCTTACGCTCCTCACCTGCGCCGGGGACATCGTCAACGGCCGGTTCGATCACCACATGGTCGTCTTTGCGACGCGCAGCAAGTGAAGGCAACGTAAGAATAAAAATATATTCCATGCCGGGTGCAAAATATTCAGAATACTGCAGGGATTTACCCCATAATTTTCCCCCTTCCTCCGGATAGCGGTTTGACGTTTTCAAGCCGATTAACGCAACGGCCAAGCTCATTGCCGCCAATTAACCTTTCCCGATAAGGGGAAGTAACGGTTCCGAAAATCCTCCCCCAAGTGGTGGAGAGGAGTATCCGGCGGTCGGTGGATGCGTCCGGGGCAGGTAAACCCTATGATGAATGTACGGTCCGGATAAGCGCGACCGAACGATTGCGAACCACAGATGCGCGCACCCCATTGAAAAAAGGGGTGCGATCGGGGGAAAATAAATCGCCGTGGTACGCAGAGCAAGTCCATGGCAACCGCGGGATTGTATGGAAGGAAAGTAAAACCGGCGCATGATGCTGCCCAGCGCGCCGGTTCAAACTGGGACAGCTTTGTAAACGGAACCGGAGGAACAGACCATGAACAAAGATATTGCCGAAGGCAAGTGGAAACAAATCCGGGGCGAGGCCAAAGCCTGGTGGGGCAAACTCACCGACGACGATCTGGACCGGGTTGCCGGAAAGACGGAAGTCCTGGCCGGCCTGCTTCAGGAAAAGTACGGCTATACACGCCAGAAAGCAACCGATGAGATCGACAAGCGTGTAACGGAATATGAGACCAGGTTGAAAAAGGAAAATGCCGCCTCCGCGAAATGAATGGAGCGGCGCCAAATCCCTGAGACGGGATAAGGGGACGGGAAATAACCTATCGCACACCGTGTTTTCCCGCCATTCCCAAAAAGGAGAGCAAAATGAACATCACCAACGTCATCGTTTACCTTATCGTCGCGGCCGTGATCGGATGGCTGGCGAGTGAAATCATGCGCGACCGGGCGAGCCTGCTGATCAACATCGTCGTCGCCGTCCTGGGCGCCTTCCTGGCCGGTTACTTCCTCAGCCCCATCTTTAAGGTCGGAACGATCAACGATGCAATCAACCTTCCGACCATGCTGGTGACCCTGCTGGGCGCCATCATCATAATCGCGCTGGTCCATCTCGTCCGACGCCGGGTCTAACCCGGCCGGCATCCGTCACTTTCGGCGGAATATTCGAGCAGGGGTGCGTCATGGCACCCCTGCGCAGCACGGGGATGCCCCCCGAAACTTTTTCCGGGGAACATACTCCAGGAGGCAGCAATGACCGACAACAGAATTTCAGAAACCCGCACGACGCAACAGGAACCGGAACGGGAACAGCGGATTTTCACCTTTAAAGCCACCCAGCTTGTCTGGCTGGTTTTCGGCATCCTGGAAGTCCTGATCCTGCTGCGGATCATGTTGAAAGCGCTGGGAGCCAACGCGGCCAGCCCGATCGCCACGTTCATTTACGGTTTCACGGATCTGTTTCTGTGGCCTTTCCAGGGGTTGACGGGGACTCCAACCGCGGGGGGCATGGTGCTGGAAATATCCTCCCTGATCGCGGTCGTGGTGTATGCCCTGATCGCCTATGCCCTGGCGAAAATCATCTGGGTGATCTTCTACCGCCCGCGCGGACCGGTGGAGGCCGTAACGCAGACATCGACCACCGATCAGCACACGAAATCATAAACCAGAAGCGGGCTGGACTTTTCCGCGGAGCGCGGGAAGCAAACCGGCCCGAACTGGGAGGCAATAATTTACGCCGGCGAGGGACGTAGCGGATGGACCGGTCAGTGGAAATTCCGTTCACGCCTTTCGACGACCGTGAATATTCATCGGATCGTTCCATCAAGGAGATGGCAAAATGAGCAACCAAACTGAAGAGCACGGGTACGGCTTGTCCAATATCCGCAACGTCTTCCTGGGCCTGCTGATCGGCGGCCTGGCCGGAGCGGCCACCATGCTGCTGTTCGCACCCCAATCCGGGAAACAAACGCGCGACCAAATCCGGCTCAAGGGAGTCCAATTCCGGGATCAGGTGACCGACAAAGTGAAAGACACGCTGGCGCAAGTTCGTTCGGAAACCCAGACGGTCAAAGACGACATCCGGGAGAAGGCCGGGGAACTCAAACATCTCGGCCAGGATCAGCTCGCCAAACAGCTGGATCGCGCTTCCGCTGCGGTAAAGGCCGCCTGAAACTCCTATTGGGGGTTGTGAATTTTTAGCGCTTCGAGGATTTCGGAGCGGATGATGGATTTTCCATCCTGGACCAGCAATCCAAATCACCCAGCCTTGCCGCCGGGTGGTTTGGATTGCAGAACAGTATTCTCCCCGGCAGGCTCGCATCCTGCTTCTTTCGTTTATACGGCGGATGGCTATCGGATGTAAAGTAAATATCCTGGCGGATATTGGCCGGGCACTGCAGAGAACATTATGCCATTGCATCTATCCCGCAAAATTAAAACAATCCTCCGCCGTCCGATCCGGGCGAAATTGATCTTCAATCCCGGTTCCGGTCAATCGGAAGAATCCCCGCAGCAACTGGTCGATATTCTCTGCGAGATGCAGGTCCGGCATATTTTGCCGGAAGTGTATATCGTGCACGCCGGCAGCCGGCTCATGCACGTCGTCCGGCGCGCCATCCGGTCGGGGATCAAGCTGATCGTGGTTGCGGGCGGCGACGGGACGATCGAGGGCGTGGTGGGAGCCATGATCGGAACGGATGCGACCCTCGGCATCATCCCCACCGGCACGCGCAACAACGTCGCGTTCAACCTGGGGATTACGGGGAACATCGCAAAATCCGTCGCACTGTTGCGCCGGGGCCGCCGCTTGAAGATCGACGTGGGGCGGGTGCACAGCGGGCATTCCCGCCACTGGTTTCTGGAAGCCGCGGCGCTGGGCCTGCTCTCGGATGTGTACCCGATGGCGGATGATATCGGACACGGCAGCCTGGCCAGGATCGGGGAATTATTCTCCAAGTTCGTCTCGGCCACCCCTTCCCGCCTGCGCGTAACACTCGACGGGCGTACTCAGCCCGAAACGTCCGCGCACATGATGGTGGTGGCCAACATGCCGTATCTCGGGCCGCACTTCCGGATTTCCCCGAATGTATCCTTTCGAGACGGCCATCTGGATGTTTTCACTTTTACGGATATGGGCAAACTGAACATGATCTCGTACGCCGTGCTCTCCCGCGGTGGTCTGGACAAAGATGCGGGCATCCTGCATTACCGCGCCAACCGCGTACGGATTATTTCCAAACCGCAAATGCCTGTAATATCAGACGGCATTCTGATGGGCCGGGGTTCGTTATCCGTTCATATCCACCGGCGCGCCCTGGCGGTCATGGCCGGAACAAAACTTACGGGACGGCGCGCCACAAAAGGTATAAGAAAAACCAAGCGGTCGGCCGATGGATAACGGCGTTCCCGGACCGGTGCATCCGCCTTTCGCGGAACCACGGGCT
>CAZYSF010000077.1:0-6563 GCA_964649635.1 uncultured Anaerolineales bacterium
TCACGCGGTAGGGTGATCCAATGGATCGCCCTCACAGCCTATTCCGTCTATTCCGTGCAGGAT
This sequence comes from uncultured Anaerolineales bacterium, assembly GCA_964649635.1. Classification (GTDB taxonomy): domain Bacteria; phylum Chloroflexota; class Anaerolineae; order Anaerolineales; family RBG-16-64-43; genus JAFGKK01. The sequence continues at coordinate 64 of CAZYSF010000077.1, forward strand.
TTATAAAACAACCCGTACACCGGCGCCGCCAGGTAGAGGCTCGCCTGCCACAGCAGCAATCCGCCGATCAGGAAAGTCGTCGCCGAACGGTCCGAGAGAAAAAGCACCGCAATCCCCATCGCCAGGCATGCCGCCCCGATCGCGGCTTCCCATTGGGTGGTGATGAGTGCATTGAGGATGGGGACATCGCCGGTTTTCTTCGGGGTCCGCAGGAACGCCGCGCGCGATTGAAACACGGCGCGGATGCTGGCCAGCGCGACCACCCATCCGACGCTGAACATGCCGTACATGGATCGGAAAGCCAAGCCCCAGGAAATCCGGAGCGCGTTGCGCAGCACCCAGCCGAAGCGCCAGATGTTGAGCGCCATGAATACCGCCGACAGCGTGATCAGCGGCCCGGTGACGGGGGCGATCGTGAAATCGGCGGATCCGAGTTTTATCGCCGCTCCGGCCAGGAGGAAAATCAGGAAGGCGACATTAAACGCATCCGAGAACCACTGCAGGCATCCGGCCAGGTAGAAATAGCGCTGCGCGGCGGTGAGGCGGTTGGCGGGATCGAGCAGGCCGGCCCACGGCATCAGCGCTTCCCAGTGCTTGCGCAGGATCTGGATATTGCCGAAGCACCAGCGGAAACGCTGGCGCTTCAGCCCGGCGAAGGTGCACGGCATCAGGCCCTGCCCCATCGAGCGGTGGAAATACTGCGAGGAATATCCGCGCTTTAGCACGCGCAGGCTGGCCTCGGCGTCTTCGGTGATGCACTGCTCGTCCCAGCCGCCGATTTCCCTCAGGACGGAGGCGCGGATCAGGCCCATCGTTCCGGAGAAGATGATCGCGTTGCGTTCGTTGCGCACCGGCATCGGCACCTGGAAAAAATACTCGTAGCTGTAGTAGATCGCCTCCGCCCACGATCCCGGGACGTAATCCCGGTAATCCTGCGGCGCCTGGATAAAGGCGAGGTTGGGATCGGTGAAGGCCGGGACGGTTTCGCGCAGGAATTCCGGATTGGCGCGGTAATCCGCGTCGATGATCCCGATCAGTTCCGCCCGCGGGTCGGTCTGCGAGAGCGCGAAATTCAAGGCGCCGGATTTGTAGCCGGGCCAGTTCTCGATATGGAAGAATTTAAAACGGGGACCCAGCTCGCGGCAGAGCGCCTCGACCGGCCGCCAGGTTTTTTCCTGCGGGGTGTTGTTGTCCACCACCAGAACCTCGAAAGAAGGATATTCCAGCGCCGCCAGCGCGCGCAGGGTTCCCGCGACGACGTCCGGGGGTTCGTCGTGCGTGGGGAGATGGAGCGAGACCATCGGACGGAAACCCGGAGCGGGTTTGAGCTGCGTCACTTTGCGCGGCCAGTGCACGCGGCAGGTCACCTCGAGATTTTCGTACATATGGGTGAGCGCCAGAATGGTGGTGACGACCTGCAGGAAGATGAAGGTCATGATGACGAGGAACGGGAGCGGCGCGAGCGGGATCGAGAAGGCGACCGAGAAACTGTAGATCAGGAAGAGCGGCGTGACGAGGACGGTGGTCAGCCAGCTCATCTGGCCGAGCGCATTCCAATCCTTGAACCGTTTGATCCAGATCAGCCCGAGAACCGCCGCCAGGCCGGTGAAGGCAAATACTTCCACCGGGCGGCCGTATGTCCGCAGCGCCAAAGCGGCCCCGGCGCCGAGGACCACGATCATCCACCCGAAGGAGAGCAGCCCATGCCGCCGCTGCAGCTGCGGGCCGAAAAGCAGCGTGACCATCAGGCTGAGAATGAACCAGATTGCCGCTTGGAATAAAAGGCGAGTGAGCATGCGTCCCCTACCCGACCCGGTCCAGGAATTCCATCGCCAGCGGAACGGCGGCGAGCAGCATCATGGCTGCCATCCCCCACACCACCGCGATCCGGATCCAGCCCGCGCGGCCGGGCCGGCGGAGGATGGCTATCCCCAGCGTCCAGAGCATCGCCAGCGGCGCGAAGACCAGTGTGCCAAGTCCGGCGGGCGCCAATCCGAGGAAGGCAATCGAAAGCAGGATGTATGCCGGCGGGAAGTAACCTGTATCCACCGCAGGGGAAGCGGCAGGCTCTTCCCGGTTTTTTGGAATGCTCAGGATAGACCCATTGCGATCAGAGAGGATATAAACCTGGCGGTCCTCTCCCTCATATACAAGGAAGGACGCCAGATCGGGCGGCAACAATACGCTATTAGGCAGGGGGGATAATCGAGCCAATGAATGATCCGCCTTTCATTCGCATTTACTGGTCGCCATGCCAGGCACCTATCACGCGCACCCAAGAAATTATAGCCCCGCCATGCCATGTTGAAGATCGTTCATTCCGGGACATATCGAAAAACGACGCTTGCATTCCTGCCGTTGTTGAAGTCATCGGTTACGGTCAACCATCGGCCGTCCCGGGAAAGGAATATCTGGAAGTAATAGGATTGATCCCGTAGAACCGAAATCTCAGCCCTTTGCCAAGTCCGCCCGCCGTCTCCCGTGACCGCGAACCAGACGCTCCGGTCCAGGCGGTCGAATACAATTATCCCATTCCGGTTATCCAAAAACCGCATCGACGCCCGGGGGCCGTTTCCGGAAGGGGCCAAGCGTTCATCGCTTTTCAATCCCAATGAGCGCGTTTCCCAACTTCTTCCCCCGTCGGCCGTCGAATAAAGGTTTCCCGCGTCGTCCAACACATACCCGTCGTCCTGCGTCGGAAGCGCGATCGCCGTAATGTTTCCCCCGCCGGCCGGGGTAGCAAGCGTCTGCCATGTGGCACCGCCGTCCCCTGTGGTTTTCAGTTCATAGGGAGAGGCCGACCATCCCGTTTGTGCATTCAGAAAACTTAAATTCGGACAGGCCGAAGGCGCGACGGTTTTCCAAGTCCGGCCGCCGTCAACGGTCCGGCGTGTGCCGCCGTTGCCGCAATGCCAGGCCACCTGTTCATCCACAATTTCCAATCCATGCCGGCAATGCAATTCTCCAACGGCCCGGGTCCACGTTTCGCCGCCGTCGGCGGTATAGCGGACGTCGTCATCCGGTCCGGCCGTCAGGCCGAATTCCCCGTCGTGAAATGCGGCGACGGTTACCAGGTAGACGCGATATGCCGGGCCGAGATCGCCGAACAATTTTTCGGACGGGATTTTTCCATATTCGATTCGCCGGACCTCCTCCCAGCGGCCTGGGGAAAGAAACCCGGATTCCCACCGGACGGGAAGCGCGCAACCCCTGAAACCGGCAGCTCCGATGAAGAAAACCGTTGAGAGGATCATTCCGGGTTTCATCTTCATATTATTATTATTCCCATATGCAATAATCCAACCCATTAAGCGTGCTCTGCCGCCTGCCGGTTTCTACCATTCAAACGGCGGTTCGGGAGTGATGGATCGGATCAATTCCTCGGCTTTGTCCACTGCTTCGCGGCTCCCGTACACCGCCAGCCAGACGCTGCCCTCGGCTCCTCCAACACCGCCCGCCGCGGCGAGCTCGGCGTCGGCGCCCGTCAGCAGCGTAATCGCATCCAGCTCCGTAAACACCACCCCACCCGGAACCGGGAAGAGGCGCGATCCTTTTGCGCCCGGCGAGTTCAGCATCATGGCAAGCCCGTCCAGATTGCCCGGAATGCGCTTTTCCAATCCGACCGGGAGGATGATGCGGACCCGCCGCCCGGCCGCCGCCAGCATCGCCGCGCCAATCGTCCCCGCCTTCGGATGACCGATGAGTATGGCCGCGCGTCGCGCAGAAAGATCGACGGCATTGGCGCCCTTCAGGATCACATCCCCTTCCTTCAATCCGTCGGCAACGTCGAATATGGTCTTGCCCTTCCGCCAGACCCCCTTTTCCAGGACTACATCCCCCGGGAATCCGCTTTCATCCGGCAGGCGCCCGGTATCGGTGGTCGGGCGCGCGGGAGGGAGGGTTATACCGCGGAAAAACCGGCGCCGTGAAAAATCCTCCGCGCCGCCTTGCGCGGCCAGGATCTCCTCGGCCACATACCCGTTGGTCGTTCCGGCCACGATCACCAACGTTCCCGATTTCAGCACGTCGCGGATGACGGGATGGACAACCATCGCCTTGGCGATGAGCCGTTTCCCCGCCGCCGGCGTGAGGGTATATTGCCTGATGGATTCGTTTTTCATTTCCGCCATGGGGATCTCTCCGGAATATTTTTATTTCCGGCCGGATTTTCTTTTGAAAATATCCGGCCGGCGTTCCCATTTTATCAGCAATCCATTTTTGGATTGACGCATAACCCATCGAAAGCGAAAGTTAATGGGTTTTCGGCCCGTTTTACATTCCGGGTTTAGGCAGAGGGTTATTTTGAACCGCCCCTTCTTAGTTCACGGGTCCCGTTTGTTGACAAATTCAACAGACGGAACCCGTGACCTTGTCAGAGAAGTCACTTGTAAGAATTCAGCCGCCGGTCAGCGGGCTTTCATCTCCATTTCGGCGAAATCCTTGGAGCCTGTTTTTTCAACATCGTCGAATTCGTATTCCTCCTGGACCTGGCGGATTTCCAGGATGTCCCCATCCGCCATCGGGGCTCGCGACGCCCAGGCAATGGCTTCCTCCTGCGATTTAACCCGGATCATCCAAAATCCGCCGAGTGTCTCCCTCAATTCCGGAAACGGGCCCGCGCTTACCGTCGGCTTGCCCCCTGAAAACACAACCCGGGCGCCTATCGAAGGCGGGTGTAGGCCCTCGCCTGAAATCATAATCCCGGCCTTCTCCAGCGACTCGTTATATTTCGTCATCGCTTCGGCCATTTTGGGATCCGGGATGACCCCGGGTTCGGCTTTTTCATAAGCCTTGGGAATCACCAGCATCATAAATCGCATTTGGTTTCTCCTTTCCACACTCTCGGATCGAAAAATAATCCAAGCCCGCCTGCCATACAGGTTAGTTTGTTCCTTATGGATAATATGGTGTTTATGGATTAAACGATAATTAAATAATCACCGACGCTGAGTTTTGACAGCCTGACGAATTTTCTTCCTTTCGATACGGGTCCGCGCCTGCAATATCCGGTAGTTTACAAATTAGACTGGGCTATCGGATTAACCAAACCAAAAAATCTTCTCACGAAAAATAAAAGAACCTAAATGCCTATGCGAAACCCGCTTGGGAAATCCGATAGGCGTGGATTTTCGACACTGCTCCGAAAGGAAACGGCTGTAGGAACGCAAACCTGCAGGGAGAGAAAGCCCGCCTGGTACAAAGGATACCTGGATTTATGACGAGCGGAGTTTTTTTTTAGAGATCAATACGTCCTGGAATTCTTCGGGCGCTATTCGGGCTTCTTCTTGGCTTGTTCTTCCATCCCGGCGCCGATGGCGACTCCAATTGCCACACCCACGCCGATCCCGATCGCGATATTATTCAACGCCACTCCGATTCCGGCGCCGAGCGCAATACCGATGGCGATGCCCCGGAGCATGTAGTTCGCCTTTTTTTCTTCCGGTGGTTTTTCCGTTTGGTTTGTCATAGTGCAATAATCCCTCTCTGATGATTATTTTACCGCAGCAACCAGCTGAATTTCTGGGGGTATTCCAACACAAGCCTCAGAGGGCTATCATCCTCTTTAATAAATGCCGGATGTTATTCGTCCCCGGTTTGGGTATACTCTGCTGGCAACTTGGGAAAACACGTCCCTGCTTTGTCCGTCCACCCGCCCATGATTTGACCGGCCGAAAAAATGGATATCTCATGAACCTGGCTTTTTTCGCGTCCCATCAGGGTTCGGATATGCAGGCAGTAATCGACGCTTGCAAATCCGGCGTACTGCATGCGAAGCCCTGCGCCGTCATCAGCAACAACAGCGGCTCGATGGCGCTCGCGCGCGCCGTCCGGGAACGCATCCCTGCCTACCATCTCAGTGCGAAGACGCATCCGGATCCCGCCCGGTTGGACCGGGCCATGCTGGAAATCCTGGACCGCCATCAAACCGATTGGATCATCCTGGCCGGCTACCTGAGAAAGCTCGGCCCGCAGGTGCTGAATGCCTACCGGGGCCGGATTCTCAATATCCACCCGGCCCTGCTTCCGAAATACGGCGGGGAGGGGATGTACGGCGCGGCGCTGCATGCCGCGGTGCTGGCGGCCGGCGAGCGGGAAACCGGCGTGACGATTCACCAGGTGGATGAAACCTACGATCACGGGAAAATCATCGCGCAATGCAAGGTGCCCGTGGAACGAGGCGACACGCCGGAATCGCTGGCGGAACGCGTATTGGGGCGTGAGCACACATTCCTGGTGGAAACGCTGCGGCATATCCTGAATGAAGAGATCGTGATTGCCGTGAATCCTACAATTCCTCCCGAAGTGAAAACGCTGCTCGACGAATTGCTGCTCGGCGTCCGCGAAGTCCTCGGAGATCACCTGGTCGGAATGTATCTGGACGGATCGCTGACCAGCGGCGATTTCGACACCGCCAGCGACATAGATTTCCTTGTGGTCACAGAGGCCGAGGTCACGCCGGACCAATTCTTCGCGCTGCAGGCGATGCACGAGCGGGTCGC
>CAZYSF010000078.1:0-3588 GCA_964649635.1 uncultured Anaerolineales bacterium
CCCGCCAGCCGATTCCCTCCTGGACGACCGGCGATCTGGGCGGGATTCTCGGTCAGCAGGTGACCCCTCTGCGCAGAGTTGGCGTTTACGTTCCCGGCGGAACCGCGCCCCTGCCCTCGTCACTCCTGATGTCGGCCATTCCCGCCAGAGTGGCGGGAGTCGATGAAATTATCGTCGTCACCCCGCCCGGCCGGGAGAACGGCGCGGTCCCGGATGTGGTCCTGGCCTGCGCCTATATCGCCAAGGTCAACGCGCTCTACCGCATCGGCGGCGCGCAGGCGGTGGCCGCGCTGGCGTACGGCACGCAATCCATCCCGCGGGTGGATAAGATCGTCGGCGCCGGGAACCTCTTCGTCACGCTGGCCAAACAACAGGTGTTCGGGATCGTCGGGCTCGACGGACTGGCCGGCCCGACCGAGACCGTCGTGATCGCCGACGACAGTGCCGATCCGGCCTGGGTGGCGGCGGATCTTCTGGCTCAGGCGGAGCACGACCGGCTGGCCACGGCCATCCTGCTCACGCCGTCGCGCGCGCTGGGCGAAAAGGTCCAGGCGGAAGTGGCCGGACAGATTGAAAGCCGCGGGCGGGCGGAGATCATAGCCGCTGCGCTCACCACCCAGGGTGGGATCGTCATCACGCCGGATCTGGCGGGCGCGGTGGCGGCCGCGGAAGAGTATGCGCCCGAGCACATGTGCCTCTCGGTAGAGGATCCGGATGCCTGGAAGGGGCGGATCCGCAGTGCCGGCGGCCTGTTCCTCGGCGAACGGTCCTTCGAGGTCCTCGGGGATTACACCGCCGGGCCGAGTCACGTGATGCCGACCGGCGGGACGGCGCGTTTTGCGTCGCCGCTCAACGTGCTGGATTTCGTGCGCATCACCAGCATCATCGCGCTGGATGAAGCGACCGCGGCGGCGATCAGCCCGCACGCGGAGACGATCGCCCGCGCCGAAAGCCTGGATTCGCACGCCGAGGCGGCGCGCTTGCGGGCCGAAGACGGCAAGGGAGGGGAAACCGAATCCCCGGAACGATTCCGATTTCTTCCCGGAGGGCGCGAGCCGGAAGCCTACACGCCGGTTATCCCCTTCGAGATTTTCTCCGGGGAGTTCGCGAAGACCAAAAAGCGGATCGTCAAGCTCGACGCCAACGAGAACCCGTACGGGATCTCGAAACGGGCGCTCGCGGCGGTCGCGGCGGGAAAATATTTCAGCATCTACCCGGATCCCCAAAACACGCTGCTGCGCAAGCGGCTGGGCGAGTTCCTGGAGCTGCCCCCGGAACGGATCTTCACCGGCGCCGGCGCGGACGAACCGATCGACTTGGTGATGAGCGTCGTGCTGGAAGCGGGGGATGTGATCGTTAACTGCCCGCCCACCTTCGGCATGTATTCCTTCTCGGCCGGCGTGCATAAGGCGCGCGTGCTCGCGGTCGACCGGAAGGCTGATTTTTCGCTTGACGTGGATGGCATCGAAGCGGCGGTGCGGGCCGAGCCGCGCGCCAAGATCCTATTCGTCTGCTCGCCGAACAATCCCGACGGTTCCCTCGTTCCAGACGAAACCCTCCGGCGGCTGTTAAAATTGCCGGTGCTGGTCGTGGTGGACGAGGCGTATGCCGAATTTTCCGGCGCCAGCCGGATCCGCTGGACTTTGGAGTACGCGAACCTCGCGGTCCTGCGGACGTTCAGCAAATGGGCCGGGCTGGCCGGGCTGCGGATCGGGTACGGCGTCTTCCCGCAAAGCCTGATGGGGCGGATGATGACGATGAAGCAGCCGTACAACGTGAACGCCGCGGCGTATCAGGCGGCGATGGCGTCGCTCGATGATTACACCGCACTCAAGAAAACCTTCGATAAAATCATCGCCGAGCGTGAACGGATGTACGCGCAATTGCAGCGGCTCCCATGGATGAAAGTGTATCCCAGCTGCTCGAACTTCTTCCTGTGCCGGATTTCCGGCCGCGATCCGCGGGCCGTGCAAAAGGAACTCGCCGAACGGGGAATCCTGGTGCGATACTTCGACCGGCCCGGGCTGCGCGACTGTCTGCGCATCTCGGTCGGCAAGCCGCGGGATACGGATGCGTTGATGGAAGCGTTGGAAGAACTGACCTAACCCCCTCTCCCCCTTCCCTTAAGGGAAGGGGGAGAGGGGGGCCGGTTCCCCGGTGTCCTTCCGGGGCAACGGCCGGGTGAGGGGGTTAGGTCAGAAGAGAAAAGGAGAGATCATGCGCAAAGCGACGATCGAATGCAAGACCAAGGAAACCGATATCCGCGTGGAACTCACGCTCGACGGGAAGGGCCGAGCCGAGGTTGGGACCGGCATCGGCTTCCTCGACCACATGCTCGACCAAATCGCGGTGCACGGCCTCTTCGATCTGAAGGTTTCGGCCAAAGGCGATGTGCATGTGGACCTGCATCACACGGTGGAGAATACGGCGCTGGCCCTCGGCGAAGCGCTCGACCACGCGCTGGGGGAAAGGCGCGGGCTGGTGCGGATCGGGCACGCCGTGGTGCCGATGGACGAGGCGCTCGCGCTGGCGGTGGTCGATTTCTCCGGGCGCCCGCACACGCTGGTGCGCGCCGAATGGGCGCTCCCGATGATCGGGGAACTGCCCGTCACGCTGGTGGAACACTTCTTCCGCAGCTTCGCCTCCGCGGCCAAAGCCACCGTACACGTGCGGCTGCTGGAACGCGGCGACGACCACCACCAGGCCGAGGCGATGTTCAAGGCTTTCGGGCGCGCGCTCGACCGGGCGACGCAGATCGACCCGCGCCGCGCCGGCGGCATTCCCTCCACCAAGGGCGTCATTTAAAACCTTTCTCACCGCAAAGGCGCGAAGAGCGCTAAGGTTTTTTATGTTTCCACGAATTCTTGGCGTTCTAAGCGTCTTTGCGGTGAAAAAAACTAATCCGGAACTGGATTGATGGAAGAGACTAAGGAAGTAACCGAATTTCTTGTCTACCCCGCGATCGACCTGCGCGGCGGAAAGGTCGTGCGCCTGGCACAGGGTGACCCAAAGCGGCAAACTGTGTACGGCGACAACCCGCTCGAAATCGCCCGCCGCTGGCAGGCCGAAGGGGCTACCTGGCTGCACGTCGTCAACCTGGACGGCGCTTTCGGTGATTCCACCGCCGCGAATGAGCTCGCTCTTTCTGAAATTCTTCGAACCGGTCTGAAGGTGCAATTCGGCGGCGGGATGCGGGAAGTTTCCGGAATCCAGCGGGCTATGGATGCGGGCGTTGCCAGGGTAGTGATCGGTACCGCAGCGATAGAGAATCCTTCACTGATTGATGTGGCTATGCGCATATATGGACCAAATCAGGTCGTAATAGGGATTGACGCACGCGCCGGACTTGTAAAAACGCGCGGTTGGGAGAAGGACTCCCAGCTCGATGCACTCGATCTCGGCCGCAGAATCTCCGCCCAGGGAGTCCGCTGGTGCGTATTCACCGATATCGAACGGGACGGTGTTTCCACAGGCGTTAACATCCCGGCGACGGTCAAACTGGCGCGGGCGACCGGCCTGCAGGTGATAGCATCCGGCGGCGTTGCTTCGCTCAGGGATGTCGAGGCCGCCGCCCGGGCCGGCCTGCCG
>CAZYSF010000079.1:0-8146 GCA_964649635.1 uncultured Anaerolineales bacterium
CGTGTGGCTGTCGCCGCATACGATCGTCATGCCGGGCTGGGTGGCTCCCATTTCCGGCCCGATGATGTGGACGATGCCCCGCCCCGGATCGTCCATCTTCATGCAGCGGATGCCGAACTCGCGGCAGTTGGATTCCAGCTGCCGCAGCTGCCTGACAGCGGCGTCGTCCGCGCCCGCCAGCGTCAGGCTCGTGGTGGGGATGGAGTGGTCCATCGTCGCGAGAGTCCGGTCCGGCCGGTGCACCTTCCATCCGCGCGCGCGCAGATCCGAGAAAGCCTGCGGCGACGTCACCTCATGAACCAGCTGCAGGTCGATGTACAGCACGGACGGGTGGCCGGTTTCCTCCCGGACCAGATGGTTTTGCCAGATTTTATCGAACAGGCTTTTAGGTTCGCTCATGATTCGCTTTCCGCCGTGTATTTATGCCCGCCGTAGATCGCATAATTGGTCCGCTGCCAATGGCAGCCGACGTCCAAAAAGCCGGCTTGGCGCATCCATTCCAACTGGTCCTCCACGCATGCCGGAACATCCTCCGCGTAATACCGCTCCATCAAGCCGGCGTCATCCTGGCCGTTCGATCGGACATACGCGCGCCACAGGCGGATGTAGATCTCGTCCAGCCTCTCCGTCGCCCCCTTGACGACGTCGCGGTTGAGGAACACGCCGCCCGGATTGAGCGCCAGGTATATCCGCCGGAACAACTTCTGCTTGTGCGGATTCGTCAGATGGTGAATCGAAAGCCCGGAAAGGATCAGGTCGTAGCCGATCCCGAAATCATCCTTCGAAAAATCGCCCTTCAGGAAGGTAATCCGGTTTTCGAATTTCTTCAGCCGCTCCCGCGCGGCGGCCAGCATGTTGTCGGACAGGTCAAAGACGGTCACCTCGGCCAGCGGGTAGCGGCGCAGGATCCCCTCCGCCAGCACGCCGGTCCCCGCGCCGAGATCCAGCCCGCGGATCCGGGCCGTCCCCTCGAAGGGGAGCAGCTCCATCATCATCTCATTCTGTTCCCGGTAATACGGGACGAATTTGACGATATGATCGTCGTAATCCGACGCGTCCTCGTTGAAGTGATCCTCGACTTGCTGCAGGTTCATCATGGTTTGGCCTGGGGCTCCCCGACGGCCGCCGGCACCCGGCCGGAGGCGACCAGCAGTTTGTTGAGGGCGCTGAGGTAGGCCTTGGCGCTGGCGACGATGATGTCGGTGTCCGCGCCGTGCCCGCCGAAGGAGCGGGTTTTCTTTCTTCCGTTCTGCGCCGATTCGCGCGGCGCGAGCGCTTCATCCTTGGATTCCAGCCGCACAGTCACCTCGCCGATCGCGTCGATCCCTTCGGTGATGGCCCGGATGGAAAATTCCTCGAGCGAGTTCGGGGCGTTGATAATCCCGTCGATCGCCTTATAGGCCGCATCCACCGGCCCGGTGCCGGTCGAGGCCTGGACCTGCAGCGAGCCGTCGGGGCAGCGCAGGCGGACCGTCGCGGTCGGCATTCCCATCGTGCCGCACGCCACCTGCAACCCGTCCAGGGCGTAAATCTCCCGCGGCTGGTAGATCTGATCCGCCACCAGCGCTTCCAGGTCCGCGTCGGCAATGCTCTTTTTCTTGTCGGCCAGCTGCTTGAAGCGTTCGAAAGCCCGGTCCAGTTCTTCGGGGGAAAGCTCATGCCCCAATTCGCTCAAGCGGACTCGCAGCGCGTGCCGCCCGGAGTGCTTGCCGAGCACGAGGCTGGATTGGGTCAGGCCGATCATCTCCGGCTGCATGATCTCGTAGGTGGTGTGATGCTTGAGCATCCCATCCTGGTGGATCCCCGCTTCGTGCGCGAACGCATTCGCCCCCACAATGGCTTTGTTGGGCTGGACGGGTATCCCGGTGTAAGTGGAAACCATGTGGCTGACGCGTGCGATCTGGGTGGTGTCGATCCCGGTCGTCAGGTTGAAGAGATTCCGCCGGGTGTGCAGCGCCATGACCACTTCCTCGATCGACGCGTTTCCGGCCCGTTCCCCGATCCCGTTGATCGTTCCTTCCACCTGGCGCGCGCCGGCCTTCAACCCGGCCAGCGTATTGGCGGTGGCCATGCCCAGATCGTTGTGGCAATGCATCGAGACGACCACCTTCTCGATCCCCTTGGTGTTTTTGATGATCCCCTCGATCAGCCGGCCCCATTCTTCCGGGGTGGTGTAGCCGACCGTGTCGGGGATATTGAGCGTGGTGGCGCCGCATTCGATCGCCAGGGCGAGGACCTTGTAGAGGAATTCCGGCTCGCTGCGGCCCGCGTCCTCGGGCGAGAATTCCACATCCTCGCACAGCGTGCGGGCGTAGGTGACCATCTCGCGGACGCGCTGAACGACTTCCTCGGGCGTCATCTTGAGCTTATATTGCATGTGGATCGGCGACGTGGCGATGAAGGTGTGGATCCGCGGACGGGCCGCATGCTTGACCGCCTCCCAGGCCGCGTCGATGTCGGATTTGGTCGTGCGCGCCAGGCCGCAAATAATCGGCGGCTGGCGCTGAGTCACGGCCTGCCCGGAGTCGGGATCCTCGGACCGTCCCCGCGGGATGTTGCCGACCTCGATCGCGATCCGGCGAACGGCCTCCAAATCATCCGGTGAAGCCGCCGGAAAGCCGGCTTCGATAATGTCGATTCCCATGCGGGTAAGAGCCCGGGCAATTTCCACCTTCTCCGCGGAAGATAGGCTCGCGCCGGGCGATTGCTCGCCGTCGCGCAGGGTCGTATCGAAAATCCGGACATAGTTATCCATGGCTTGCTCCTCTGCTTCGGTAAATCGCCCAGGTTCGATGAGTCATTGCGAGGAGCCCTTCGCTCCGCTCAGGGCAGGCTCCGTGATCGAAGCAATCCCCTTTTCCCAAGAGGAGGGAGACTGCTTCGTCACCCGGGAGCATGGGAAAACCATGCTCCCGGGTTCCTCGCAATGACCGCTTTATTTTTTCTTCCAGTTTTCCGGGCGCAGGGAACGCACCGCCGCGCCGGCCCGCCACATCTCGGATTCCCGCATGGTCTTAAGTTCCGCTTCCAGTTTCTGGCGGTAATCCTTGGCGCTGTTGGCCTCGATCACGATCCGGGTCTGTTCGCCCGAGATGACGCTTTCGTAAAGCCAGTCGAACACCGGCTCGACCGCCTTGCGGAACTGGTGGCGCCAGTCGAGCGCGCCGCGCTGGGCGGTGGTCGAGCAGTTGGCGTACATCCAGTCCATGCCGTTCTTATCCACCAGGCGGATCAGGCTCTGGGTCAGTTCCTCGACCGTTTCGTTGAAGGCCTCCGAAGGCGAATGGCCGTGCTTGCGCAGCAGGTTGTACTGCGCCTCCATCACCCCCGCCAGCGCGCCCATCAGCACGCCGCGTTCGCCGGTCAGATCGGAATGAACTTCCTTCTCGAACGTGGTCGGGAACAGGTAGCCGGAGCCAATCGCGATGCCGAGCGCGAGGGTCCGTTCCTGCGCCCGCCCGGTCGCATCCTGGAAGACCGCGAACGAACTGTTGATCCCCGAGCCGGCCAGGAAATCGGTGCGCACGCTCGCCCCGGAACCCTTCGGCGCGACCAGGATCACATCGACATAATCCGGGGGCACGACGCCGGTCTGCTCTTTGTAGACGATCGAAAAGCCGTGCGAGAAGTAGAGCGCATCGCCTTTCTTGAGATTCGCCTTCACCTTCGGCCAGAGGATCTTTTGGGCCGCGTCCGAAACCAGGTATTGAATGACCGTTCCGCGCTGGACGGCTTCCTCGATCGTGAAAAGCGTCTTGCCGGGAACCCAGCCATCCTTGACCGCCTTATCCCAATAGAACTTGTCTTCCTTGGCCTGGCCGATGATGACGTTGATCCCGTTGTCCTTCATGTTCAAGGCCTGGGCCGGCCCCTGCACGCCGTAGCCCAGCACCGCCACCGTCTCGTTGCGCAGCACCTGCTTGGCCTTGCTGAGCGGGAACTCGTCGCGCATCACCACCTGTTCGACGACGCCGCCGAAATTGATCTTTGCCATGATGACTTCTCCTTTTCGATGATTGTGATCCCCGCCTGTGCGGGGAATGGATTTTCGGATTGCGTTCCGTCAGAACGGCCTGGCTTCCACGCCGGGCGTATGCCGGACGCCGGTCGCCCCTCCGCGCAGCATGGCGACCTGGCCGGCGCGCACCATCTCGAGGATGCCGAACGGGCGCAGCAGCTCGTTCAGGCTTTCGATCTTGTCCTCGGTGCCGGTGATCTCGATAATCAGCGAGTCAGGCGCCACGTCCACAACCCGCGCGCGGAAGATCTCCGCCAACGCCGTGATTTCCGCCCGCTGGCTGGGCTGGGCCTTGACCTTGATCAGCGCCAGATCCCGGGCGATGGCCGGCTGTCCGGTGACGTCCTGGACGTCGATGATGTTGACCAGCTTGACCAGGTTGGCCTCGATCCGGGCCGTCTCGACCGGTTCGCCCTCGATGACGATCGTCATGCGGGAGATTTCCGGATTGTCGGTGCGGCCGACGGCCAGGCTTTCGATGTTGAAGTTGCGGCGGCGGAAGAGCGACGCCACCCGGTTCAATACGCCGGGCCGGTTTTCCACAAGTGCGATCAGGGTATGCTGCATCGTGGCCTCCCTATTCCTTTTCTTCCGGAGACGGCCGGCGGATCATCTGGTGCAGGTCCGCGCCGGTCGGCACCATCGGGTACACGGCTTCCTCCTGCTCGACATGGAAATCGAGCAGAACCGGTCCGGGCGTCTTGCGCGCGAATTCGACCGCGGAATGGATTTCGCCGGATGTCATGACCTTGCGGGTCGGGATGCCGTGGGCCTCGGCGATTTTGCCGAAATCCGGATTCTTAAGATGGACCGCGGAGTAGCGCTTTTCGAAGAAGAACTCCTGCCATTGGCGGACCATTCCCAGGAAGTGGTTGTTCATGATCGCGATCTTGATGTCGATGTTTTCCTGGACCGCGGTCGAGAGTTCCGCCTGGGTCATCTGGAAGCCGCCGTCGCCGACGATCGCCCACACTTCGCGGTCGGGCTTGGCGAACTTGGCGCCGATCGCGGCCGGAAGGCCGAAGCCCATGCTGCCGGCGCCGCCGGAGGTGATGAAGCTGTAGGGCTTCTCGGGCTGGTAGTATTGCGCCGTCCACATCTGGTGCTGGCCAACGTCGGTCACCATCAGCGCTTCGCCCTTGGTGACCTTCCAGATGTCGCTGATGATCTGCGGCACGTGCAGCTTGCCGTTTGTCCCCGGCTGCCCCAGGATGTCGCGCTGGTCGGTTTCCTTCCGCCATTCGGTGATCTGGCTCAGCCAGTCGTCGTGACGGGCGTTGGGGATCAGCGGGTCGAGATCCGCCATCACCGTTTTGACATCGCCCACCAGCGAGACGTCCGCGATGACGATTTTGTTGATTTCGGTCGGATCGATCTCGACGTGGATCTTGGCTGCCATGGGTGCATACGTCTTCAGATTGCCGGTCACCCGGTCGTCGAAGCGCATTCCGAGGGCGATGATCAGGTCGGATTGCTGGATCGCCAGGTTGCAAAAGGCTTCGCCGTGCATGCCCATCATTCCGAGCGAAAGCGGATGCGAGGACGGGATCGCGCCGAGGCTGAGGAGCGTCATCGCCACGGGAGTGTTGGTCCGTTCGGCGAACTTTTGCACTTCTTTGGCCGCTCCGGAGATCTCCACGCCGTGCCCGGCAAAGATCACCGGTCTCTTCGCGGCGCGGATGAGTTCCGCCGCGCGTTCCAATTTTTCGGCGGCCGCGTGCAGCGGCGGGTGGTATCCCAGCAGGCGGACCTCCGGCGGATCGATTTTCTCGGTTTTCGCGATTTGGGCATCCTTGCAAAAATCGATCAGCACCGGCCCCGGCCGCCCGCTGCGGGCGATGTAGAACGCCTCATGGACCGTCTGCGCCACCTCGTCCGGCGAAGTGATCAGGAAGTTATGCTTGGTGATCGGCAGGCTGATGCCGGTCATATCGACTTCCTGGAATGCGTCGGATCCGAGCAGGTTGCTGGCCACCTGGCCGGTGATGAACACTACCGGCGAGGAATCCATGGACGCGATGTGGATGCCGGTGACCAGGTTGGTCGCGCCCGGGCCCGAGGTGGCGATCGCCACCCCGACCTTGCCGGAGGCGCGCGCATACCCGTCGGCCATCATCGCCGCGCCCTGTTCGTGGCGGACGAGGACAAAATGCAATTTGGGGTAGTTGAGCATGGCGTCAAACGCCGGGATGACCGCCCCCCCCGGAAGGCCGAACAGCACATCCACGCCTTCCCGGATTATGGATTCCCACAATACTTCGGCACCTGTCTTTTTCATCTCTTCTCCTTACTCTTTCAGAACAGCGCCCTGGCTGGCGCCGGCGACAAATTTGGCGTATCGCCGCAGCCAGCGGCTTTCGGCGCGGGATTGGAACGGAGGCAGCGCGGCGATCCGGGCGCGTAGCTCTTCATCGCTCAGGCGGACATTCAGCGTCCGCCGGTCGATGTCGATTTCGATCACATCGCCGGGCCGGAGAGCGGCGATAGGGCCATGGGCGGCCGCTTCCGGCGCCACGTGGCCGATGCAGGCGCCGCGCGTTCCGCCGGAGAACCGTCCGTCGGTGATGAGCGCGACGCTATCGCCCAGGCCCATGCCCACGATGGCCGAGGTGGGTGAGAGCATCTCCACCATCCCGGGTCCGCCGCGCGGCCCTTCATACCGGATGACGACAACCTCCCCGGGTTTAACTTCCCCGGCGAGAATGCCGGTTAACGCCTCCTCCTGGCTGTCATAGATCCGGGCCGGGCCGGCATGCTTGCGCATCGCCTGCGATACGCCCGCGGCCTTGATCACGGAACCTTCCGGCGCCAGGTTGCCGAACAGGATCGCGAGTCCGCCGGTCGCAGAATGCGGATTGTCCACCGGGCGGATCACTTCCTTGTTTTTCACGGATGCGGTCTTGAGATTCTGCCGCAGCGACTTGCCGGTCACGGTCGGCCGGTCCAGATGCAGCAGGGAATCATCCTTCCGCGCGATTTCATGCAGAAGGGCCGGCACACCGCCCGCCTTGTGAAGATCTTCAATGTGCCACGGACCGGAAGGGCTGATCTTGGTCAGATGCGGGATCTTCTCCGCCAATTGGTTGATCCGTTCGATGGGGTAATCAATCCCCGCCTCATCGCAGAAGGCCAGCGTATGCAGGACGGTGTTGGTGCTTCCGCCCATCGCCATATCCAGTGCGAAGGCATCCTCGACCGCCTCCTCCGTCAGCAAATCCCGCGGCAGGACGTTCTGCTTGACCAGTTTCATGATCTGGGAGCCGGCTTTTTCCACCAGCGCGTTGCGTTCGGCGGATTTCGCCAGCGCCGTTCCGTTGTAGGGCAGCGCCAGCCCGAATACTTCGAGCAGGCAGTTCATCGAATTGGCTGTGAAGAGTCCGGCGCAGGAGCCGCACGACGGGCAGGCGTAACGTTCGATGATCTTTAGCCGCTGCCCGCTGATCGTTCCGGCGCGAAACGATCCGACTCCTTCGAACACGGAGACCAGGTCGATCACTTTTCCGTCGGGATCCTTGCCCGCGCGCATCGGTCCGCCGGATACGAAAATCGCCGGGATGTTGACCCGCAGGGCGGCCATCACCATTCCCGGTACGATCTTGTCGCAATTGGGGATGCACACCATCCCGTCGAAGGGATGCGCCATGATCATCGTTTCGACACAGTCGGCGATCAGCTCGCGCGAGGCCAGGCTGTATTTCATCCCGGCGTGGCCCATCGCAAGCCCGTCGTCCACGGCAATGGTGTTGAATTCGAAGGGCACTCCTCCCGCCGCGCGGATGGCTTCCTTCACCCGCCGGCCGAACGACTGCAGATGCACATGCCCCGGGACGATATCCGTATAGGAATTAACAACCGCGATGAAGGGTTTGTTGAAATCGGCTTCCTTCACCCCGACGGCCCGCAGTAATGCCCGGTGCGGCGCCTTCTCGTATCCTTTTTTCATGACATCGGATCGCATAGTTTCACCTTCCTCCCGTAGGGTCTAAAAAAAAGGGCTGCCTTGTCTGGCAGCCCCGGTTCGCTTCTCTTCTCTTTTTGCTTCCTGTTGGTTACGATTCCGCTCCAAGGGCTGCCCGTGCGTGAGTATGGCTCTCGCCAAGGACGAGAACCAAGATCGCAATTACGACA
>CAZYSF010000080.1:0-3499 GCA_964649635.1 uncultured Anaerolineales bacterium
GATAGCGAAAGGTGAATTAACCCGATGGAATCCCTGCTTTGGAAGGAAATCCATGAACAACCGGATGTCATCCGGCAGCTGATCGCCGCCGAGCACGATCATGTGCTCAGCCTCGGCCGCGAACTCCGCGGGAAGAATTGCCGCTTCGTCTACCTGGCGGCGCGCGGCACTTCCGACAACGCCGCCCGCTACGGGCAATATTTGTTCGGCGGGATCAACCGCCTGCCGGTCGCGCTCACCGCGCCCTCGCTCTTCACCACCTACCGGACTCCGCCCCGGCTGGAATCCGCATTGGTGATCGGCATCTCGCAATCCGGGCAGTCGCCCGACATCGTCGAGGTGCTGGAGGAGGCGCGCCGGCAGGGGGCGCCGACCATCGCGATCACCAACGACGATAGTTCGCCGCTGGCCCGGGCGGCCGAGCATGTACTCCTGCTGGGGGCGGGGCGGGAAATAAGCGTGGCAGCCACCAAAACCTACACTTCGACACTCGCATTGATCGCGATGCTTTCCCTGGCGCTCGACGACCGGTTGCGTCCGGAAAGTCTGCAGCCGGTCGTGCCGTGGATGGAAACCGTCCTGAAGGCCGAGCCGCAGGCGCAGGCCGCCGCCGAACGGATGGCCGATTCCAGCCGGGCGGTCGTCCTTGGGCGCGGCTACAACTAATGCACCGCCCACGAGATCGCCCTGAAGATCAAGGAACTCTCCGGCGTCGAGGCCGAACCCTACTCGATGGCGGATTTCAAACACGGGCCGATTGCGATGGCGGAGGGCGGGCTGCCGGTGATCCTGGTCTCTTCCGGGGCAACCTTCCGGCGGGAAACAGCCGAGCTGGCCGGGCTTGTCCGGTCGCAGGGCGCGCGCGTGCTGGCTTTGGCGGACGAGCTTCCCGGGCTCCAGCCGGCGGATTCATGGATTCCGCTTCCTCCGGGGGAACCCGAGTGGCTGACGCCGATCGCCGCCATTCTGCCCGGGCAGCTGTTGGCGCTCCACCTGACCCGCGCCCGCGGGATGGACCCTGACCGGCCGCGGCATATCCGCAAGGTTACGTTGACACATTAATGACGGAAATAGCTTCGAAAAACATAATAGCAAAGTCAATTTTGAACCAATAAGACACACAGACACGAAAAGTTTTTTCCCTGGATATGGGAATGATCATGAAAAACGGAAAATCTCTACTCGTCAATGCGGATGATTACGGCCGGACCCCCGGAGTGTCAAAGGGAATCCTCAAAGCCCACCGCGACGGGATCGTCACTTCGACGACCGCTTTGATGAACATGCCCGGGATCGAGGAGGACCTGCGGATGGCGATGCGGGAGGCGCCGGATCTGGGAATGGGGGTGCACCTGGTGCTGACCTCCGGTTCGCCGATCCTGCCTCCGGCTGCGCTGGATTCCATAGTCGGCGGACGTAAAACCTTCCCGGACCAGAAGGCGTTAACTCGAAATCTGGACGCGATAAAACCGGAACAGGCCGAAGCCGAATGGGATGCGCAAATCCGGAAATTCATTGCCCTTACCGGCCGGAATCCGGATCACTTGGACTCCCACCACCACGTGTCCTATTTTTCCGAGCCGCTTTTCGTAAAATTTTTAGGGCTTGCACAACGGTATGCGTGCGCGATCCGGATACCGTTTCCCTGTCCGTCGGGATACTGCGACGGCCTGCCGCAGGAATTATGCCCTTCGGTACGGGAATTTGTCCCGCGGCTGGTGGCGCAGCATGACCGGGGAAAACCGGATTGGTTTATCGGGACGTTTTACGACGAGCAAGCAACCTACGAACAACTGGAGCTGATTATCGATCAGCTGGAATCGGGCGTTTCGGAGATCATGTGCCACCCGGGATATGCGGATCAGGCGCTGATCGAAGGTTCCGCCTATAACAAGCCGCGCGAGCGCGAGATCGAGATCCTCACGGCGGATTCCATCCGGAATGCGTTGGATGAACATGAGGTGCGGTTGATTAATTTTGCAGCGCTATGAAAGAATAGAAATAGGGTCATTGCGAGCGACCCCTTCGCTCTGCTCAGGGCAGGCTCCGGAGCGAAGCAATCCCCCTCTTCATAACCCCGCAATGTCTTCGTGTCTTTGTGGTAAAAACTATAATTCAATGTAAAACATCCGAAAATGGACTGAACGGCTTCCATGGCCCCGCCATTATTTAGGGTGGATATCCTGTCTTGACATCCAGCCCAATCCTGGTTACTATATCCACAACGAATATATCCATCGAGGACATATACCGGCAAAAGGAGCCATACAACCATGGCGAAGCAATCGATGTCACCACAGCCCCTGACCCCCGCGGTTTTTCACATTCTGCTGTCGCTGGCCGACGGCGAAAAGCACGGGTACGGCATCATGAAGCATGTTGAACTCCAGACCAAAGGGGGGATAAAAATGGGCCCTGGGACGATGTACGGGTCGATCAAGCGCATGCTGGCCGCCGGATTGATCGAGGAAACCGAAGAACGCCCCGATCCGGAACTGGACGACGAGCGGCGGCGCTATTACCGTTTGACCGCCGTCGGACGGAAGGTGGCCGTGGCCGAAACGCAGCGGTTGACCCAAGTCCTGAAAATAGCCCGCCAAAAACACATTACGGTTTGTTCATAACAAGGGGAGAAAACCGATGACTACCAATTCATCCTTGGAGCTTTCACGCCGTTTGTATTCGGGCTTGCTGAAGTTGTACCCGCGGGATTTCTCCGGGGAATTCGGCTCCGCGATGATACAGCTTTTCACCGATCAGTGCCGGTGCGCGGTGCGGGAAAGCGGAACACGCGGGATGGTGATCCTTTGGCTGCGAACGATTTCGGATCTGATCGGAAGCGTCCCGCGCGAACACCTCGCCTCCCCGCGGGTTTCGCTGGGGCTCCTCGAAGCGGTTCCGAACAAGCCTTTGCCGTGGAAGGGAGTCGCCTTGGTGATGATCCCCTGCCTGCTGTTCTTCGCGGGCCAAATCGGAACCCTGGCCGGCGAGGATTGGTTCTTCACTTTCGCCAGGCGGGCGGCGTACTATCTCATCATCCCGGTCCTGTTGGTCTGGGTGCTCTCCCGCAAATTCCCGATCTGGGGATTAATCCCGCTCGGCATCTTCTACCGGACCCTGTTTGATGTATCGTACCGAGTGAAGGATATTTTGGAGAGTTCGATCGCCGCCAGGTACGAATCGCCGCTGTCGATCTCGGCCCGATTCTGGCAAACGAATCCGGAGGTTCTTAGGTTTTTCGCCAGAATGCACATCTGGTTGCTGAAATTCGAGGATGTGATAAAAGTTCTCGCGGCGGTGATGCTGGGAAGCGCCATCGTTTTCCTGGTCGTCTGGCTTGTGCGTCGCCGGAGTTTTTCCGCCGGTGCATGGATCTGCACGATGGGTTTAATGGGGTTTACCGTTCTGGAGATATACTCGGGAATCATCGCCTATGTGGTTAAATACAAATGGTCTTTGGATCGGATGTTTGGGTACAGGAACTGGAGGTATTTTCTGC